>JAEYTN010000226.1 GCA_023433985.1 Pseudomonadota bacterium
CTCCAACAAAGACCGCGTCTACATCTTCGATACGACGCTGCGCGACGGCGAGCAGAGCCCCGGCGCCACAATGACGCTCGAGGAAAAGCAGCAGGTCGCCGAAGCTCTCGACGATATGGGCGTCGACATCATCGAGGCCGGCTTTCCGATCGCCTCGAACGGTGACTTCGAGGCAGTGGTTGCCGTCGCCAAGCAGGTGAAGAACGCCGTGGTCGCCGGCCTCGCTCGCGCCATCCCGGGCGATATCGCGCGGGCCGGCGAAGCGATCCGCCACGCATAGCGCGGCCGCATCCACACCTTCGTCTCCACCTCTCCCATCCATCTGGCCCACCAGATGAAAAAGACCGAAGAGCAGGTGTTGGAGATCATCACCGCCACGGTCACGCAGGCCCGCAACCTCACCGACAATGTCGAGTGGAGCGCGATGGATGCGACGCGCACGCCGCTCGACTACCTGGCGCGTTGCGTGGAGCTTGCGATCAAGGCCGGTGCCACCACCATCAACCTGCCCGATACCGTGGGCTACGCCATCCCGGCCGAGCACGAGGCGATGTTCCGCTCGATCATCGAGCGCGTACCGGGTGCCGACAAGGTCATCTTCTCGGCCCACTGTCACAACGACCTCGGCCTCGCCGTCGCCAACTCGCTGGCTGCGGTCCGCGGCGGCGCGCGGCAGATCGAGTGCACCGTCAACGGGCTCGGCGAGCGCGCCGGCAACGCGGCGCTCGAGGAAGTCGTCATGGCACTCCGCACCCGCGGCGACGCCATGCCCTTCGACACCGAGATCGACTCGACGCACCTGAGCCGCGCCAGCAAGATCGTTTCGGCCGCGGCGAACTTCCCGGTGCAGTACAACAAGGCCATCGTCGGCAAGAACGCCTTCGCGCACGAGAGCGGCATCCATCAGGATGGCATGCTGAAGAACGCGCAGACCTACGAGATCATGACGCCGGCCTCCGTCGGCATCAAGGAAACCACCCTGGTGATGGGCAAGCACTCGGGCCGTGCCGCCTTCAAGGACAAGTTGAAGGAACTGGGCTACGAGCTTGGCGACAATGCCTTCCAGGAGGCATTCCAGCGCTTCAAGGACCTGGCCGATCGCAAGAAGCATGTCTACGACGCCGATATCGTGGCGCTGGTGGACGACGAAGCCGGTTCGATCGACGATCGCATCAAGCTGGTCGACATGGAGGTCGTCTCCAAGACCGGCGGCGTGCATCGGTGCCAGCTCAAGGTCACCATCGACGGCGAGCCGGTCGAAGCCACCTATGACGGCACCGGTTCGGTCGATGCCATCTTCAATGCCATCAAGCAGGTGGTCGGCCGCGACCCCCATCTGGTCCTCTACGCAGTGGATGGCGTGACCGGCGGCACCGACGCGCAGGCGAGCGTGCACGTACGCCTCGAAATGGGGGGGCGCATCGTCTCCGGCAACGCTGCCGAGCCCGACACGCTCGTCGCCTCGGCGCGCGCCTATCTCAACGCCTACAACCGCCTGCTGATCGAACGCGGGGCATCCGCGCAGGGCGCCCTTGCGGGGTGACCCGGCCGGCATCGCAACACTTCAAGGAGCCGCCACGCGCGGCTCCTTTGTTATGCATAGCCTTACGCACAGTAGATAACCGCAGTAGTCGGGTCAGATGAGCACCGGTAGAACAGCAGACGGGCGAATGGGTCGGGAGCGCCGGGTGATCCCACTGCTGTTCGAGTTCAGGGGAGCGCTCACGGCCCTGGCGCTCGTGCTCTGCGGAGTGCTGGTCCTGGTGAGCGTCAATCTCGGTATTCCGGGGCAGTCGCTGCTGCAATCGCTGCGCTTTCACATCGCCGCGGCGCTTCTCGTAGTCGTTGTCCTGCTGTTCTTCGGGGGCGCCTGGGCGCGCGGAGTGCTCTTTCTCGTGGCGCTGGCCCTCAGCGCCGGGGAGGGGGGGCTGATCGTCTATCGGCAGCAGGATGCGCGCGCCGCGGTGGCAAGCCAGCCCGGCAAGCCGCTGCTGCGCATGATCAGCTTCAACCTGCTGCAGACAAACCTCGCCAACGGCCGGGCGCTCGCTGATTTCATCAAGGGGTCCGGCGCCGACCTGGTGCTCCTCATGGAGTCCGGCCCGATCACGCCGTTCCTCGACGAGTTGTCCGAGGTCTACCCCTATCGCGTCGGCTGCGAGCATGGCTGGTGCGAGGTGCGGCTGCTGTCGCGGACGCCCCTCACGGAAACCAGCATGTCCTCGCTCAGCCAGGTCTGGCGCGACCGCCTGATCACGGCGAAGACCGTGATCGGCGGGGAAACGGTGAGCATCGTCGGCGCCCACATGGTGAAGCCGTATTTCGACGAGTTCGCCGAAGAGGAGGCCATGCGTCTCGCCAGCGTGGTCCGGGCCAACCAGGGCCCGCTGATCCTCGCCGGAGACTTCAACGCAACGGCCTGGTCCGACAATATCGACCGGCTGGCGCGGGCGGGGGACCTCATCCCCGGCCCGGCGTACCCGGCCACCTGGCCGGTGCGGCTGGGGCCGCTGGGCGTGCCGATCGACAACATGTGGACCCGCGGCCCGCTCGTCATCTCATCGATCCGCTCGCTCGACGACACCATGGGCTCGAACCACCGCGGCCTGATAGCCGAAATCTCCCTCGCTACCTCCGCCCCGGAGACGCCGGCGCCCGCGCAATGATGGTCTGGCCGAACAGGCTGGCGCAAAGGTCGACGAGCACCACGGCGCTGCGGCCCGCGTGATCGAGGAACGGGTTCAACTCCACCACGTCTAGCGAGCCGACGCAGCCCGCGTCGTGCAGCATCTCCATGATCAGGTGCGCCTCGCGGAAGGTGAGGCCGCCCGGCACGGCGGTCCCCACGCCCGGCGCGATGGACGGGTCGAGCACGTCGACGTCGAGCGAGACATGCAGATGCCCGTCGGCCGCCGCCACCAGCTCGAGGAACTCGCGTAGCGGCGCCACCACGCCCCGCTCGTCGATCTCGCGCATGTCGACGAGTTCCACGCCGCGCGCCAGGATCACATCGCGCTCGGCCAGGTCCAGCGAGCGGGCGCCGAAGATCGCGACATTGGCCGGGTCGACCGGCGCGTACCAGCTCTGATCCGTGTCGAAGCCCGGTTCGCCGCAGAGCAATGCCAGCGACATCCCGTGGATATTGCCGGTCTCGCTGGTCGCATGGGTGTTGAAGTCGCCATGCGCGTCGATCCAGATGACGAAGAGCGGCTTGCCTGCTTCACGGCAATAGCGGGCGACTCCGGCCACGGTCCCCATCGATATGGAATGGTCGCCGCCGAGGAAGATCGGCAACCGTCCGCGCCCGAGACTGGCATAACCCGCTTCGCTGGCGAGCCTGGACAGGGCCGCGATCTCCCCGGCGGCCGAGAGATTGCGCGGCACGGCCACATCGCCGAGATCGGTGACGATGTAGCCCAGCCGCGTCAGCCGCCGCCCCAGCTCCGCGACGCGAAGTGCGGCCGGGCCCATGATTGCGCCACGATGCGAGGCGCCTGCGTCGGTCGGCAGCCCGATCAGCTCGATCTCGCCGGACATGCTCAGCCTCCGCTCGCCTCGTTCAGTGCCGGCGGCAGCTCTGCCGCGACCATGTTCATCTCGGCCTCCGGCCCGACGCTGATCCGGATGTGCTGGTCGAGGCCCGGCGCGCTCGGCTTGCGCACGAACACGCCGCGCCGCTCCAGCGCCTTCAGCACCTCCGCTGCGAACGCCCCGTCCCGCCCGCAATCGACCGCCACGAAATTGGTCGCCGACTCGACGGCAGCGAGCCCGTTCTCCTGTGCCACGGCATAGAGCCGCCGCCGCGCTGCCGCCACGCGCTCGACGACGCTCCCGAGCCACTCCTCGTCACCCAGCGCCGCGAGCGCCGCCACCTGGCTCGCGCGCGTCACGCCGAAATGGTTGCGTACCTTGTCGAACGCCTTGATGAACCCCGCCTCGCCTGCCGCGTAGCCGATGCGCATGCCGGCAAGCCCGTATGCCTTGGAGAACGTGCGGGTGCGGATGACATTCGGCCGGTCCGGCTCGAGCGGGGGCAACGTGCCCGCAGGCGCCGTTTCGCAATACGCCTCGTCGAGCAGCACCAGCGTCTCCTCGGGCACCTCGTCGAGGAAGGCCGAGATTTCGGCGGCACTCCACCACGTCCCCATCGGGTTGTCGGGGTTGGACAGGTAGATCACCTTGGCGCGCTCGCGCCGCCCTGCCTCGGCCAGCGCACCGAGATCCTCGCGATAGCCGGAATAGGGCACGTACGCGATGCGGCCGCCGAAGCCCGCGACGTGGTAGTTGAAGGTCGGATAGGCGCCGAGCGAGGTCACCGCCACGTCGCCCGGCTCGATGATCAGCCGGGCGATGAGCCCGTGCAGTCCGTCGATTCCCTCGCCGATCACGATGTTCGCAGCGGGCACCCCGAGTTTCGCCGCCAGCGCCGCCTTGAGCTCGAACACCTCGGGGTCGCCGTACATCCACATGCCGGGCGCCATGTCGCGCACCGCCTCGATCACCTTCGGCGAGGGACCGAAGCCGCTCTCATTGGCGCCGACGCGGGCGCGGAAGGCCACGCCGGTGCGGCGCTCCAGCGCCTCCGGTCCGGTGAAGGGTACGGTGTCGGGCAGGCCCCGGGCGATGGCGGTCAGAAGCGGTCGCATGATGGCGCGACACTAGCGGCTCCGCATCCGGTCGCAACTGACTAAATTCGCCCGATCCTCGTCTCCGGTTACAGACGAAGCCGCACGTTTGTTTGTGTTGTGCGTGACGCCTCGCCCGGGTCACAACTAACCACCAACTCAGGGGAAAACCATGCACAAGAACAAGCTGGCGCTCGCCGTGGCGCTTTGCGGCGCGATGGCGATGACGGGCGCGCAAGGCGCCGAAACCGCCGTGGCGATCTTCGCGGGCGGCTGCTTTTGGTCGATCGAGAGCGATTTCGACCACGCGCCGGGCGTGATCTCCACCACCTCGGGCTATATCGGCGGGCACGTCAACAACCCCAGCTACGAGCAGGTGATCACCGAGACCACCGGCCACCGCGAGGCGGTCCGGGTGGAATACGATCCATCCGTCACCAGCTACGAGAAGCTCGTCGATACCTTCTTCCACCTGATCGATCCGGTCGATCCGCGCGGCCAGTTCTGCGATTTCGGCGAGAGCTACACCACCGCTATCTACGCGGGCAGCGGCGACGAGCTGAAGACCGCCGACGCCGCCAAGGAGCAGGTTGCGGCCGAGCTGGGCAAGCCCGTCGCCACGGTCATCGCCATGGCCCCGACCTTCTGGCCGGCCGAGGACTACCACCAGGATTTCTGGACCAGCAACGAGCCGTTCGGCTACGGCATGACGCGCGCCGAGCGCTACAAGCAATAC
>JAEYTN010000340.1 GCA_023433985.1 Pseudomonadota bacterium
GCGACGTCACCGGCACGGTCGAATCCATCCCGCTGATCACCGCCTCGATCCTGTCGAAAAAACTCGCCGCCGGCCTCGGCGCCCTGATCCTCGACGTCAAGACCGGCTCCGGCGCCTTCATGCCCACCCTCGAGAAGTCTCGCGCCCTCGCCGAAAGCCTCGTTTCGGTCGCCAACGGCGCCGGCCTCCGGACGGCCGCGCTGATCACCGACATGAACGAGCCGCTAGCGAGCGCCGCCGGCAACGCGCTCGAAATCCGCAACGCCGTCGATTTCCTCTCCGGCAAGCATCGCGACCAACGGCTCTACGCCGTCACCGTCGCCCTGTGCGTCGGCGCGCTGACGCTCTGCGGCCGCGGCGATGGCGCGCTGAAGGCGGTAGAGCACGCTCTCTACTCCGGGGCCGCGCTCGAGCATTTCAGCCGCATGGTCGCATTGCTGGGTGGCCCTGCCGACTTCGCCGAGAACATGGACCGGCATCTTGTCCCCGCGCCCATTGTCCGCGATATCTTCGCCCCGGTTGCCGGCACCGTCACCGCCATCGACACGCGTGGCGTCGGCATGGCTGTGGTGGCACTGGGCGGCGGCCGGCGCCTGCCGACGGATTCCATCGATCACGCGGTGGGGTTCAGCAATCTCAGGCCTTTGGGCGTGTCAGCCGACGTTCATCTGCCGTTAGCTACCGTTCATGCTCGTGACGAGGCGACGGCGGAAGAGGGGCAGCGCCGCCTTATTGCCGCCTACACGGTCGGCGAGGGCTCTGCGCCCAACCATCCACTCATCCCCGACAGGGTCGGAGTCCGCTGATGCCCCGCGCCATCCTCTGCATCCTCGACTCCTTTGGCATCGGCGGCGCGCCCGACGCTGCCGATTACGGCGACGAGGGGGCCGACACGCTCGGGCACATCGCCGCCAACTACCGGATATCGCTGCCAAATATGGATGCCCTCGGCCTCGGCGCCGCCGCGCAGCTCTCCACCGGCGCCGTCCCCCGTGGCCTCACCGACCAGCCGAAAGGCGGCCGCTGGGGCGTCAGCCGCGAGGTGTCGAAGGGCAAGGACACTCCCTCCGGCCACTGGGAAATCGCCGGTGTCCCCGTCCCCTTCGAGTGGGGCTACTTCCCCCACACCGAGCCGACCTTCCCGCCCGAGCTCATCGCCCAACTGATTGAAAAGTCAGGCATCCCAGGCATCCTCGGCGACAAGCACGCCTCCGGCACCACCATCATCGCCGAGCTTGGCGAAGAGTCGATCCGAACCGGCAAGCCCATCTGCTACACCTCGATCGACTCGGTCTTCCAGATCGCCGCGCACGAGGAGCATTTCGGCCTCGATCGGCTCTACAAGCTCTGCGAAACCGCCTTCGAGCTCACCGCCCCTCTCCGCATCGGCCGCGTCATCGCCCGTCCGTTCGTCGGCGAGACCGCCGCTACCTTCAAGCGCACCGGCAACCGGCGCGATTTCGCGATCGCCCCACCGGCGCCGACGCTGCTCGATCGCGCCAAGGACGCCGGCCGGCAGGTCTATGCCATCGGCAAGATCTCAGACATCTATGCGGGCCACGGCGTCACCCACAAGATCAAGGCCACCGGCAACATGGCCTTGTTCGATCGCACCCTCGAAGCGGTGGAAATGGCCGCGGACGGCGGCTTCATCATGACCAACTTCGTCGACTTTGATCAGGAGTACGGGCACCGCCGCGACGTCCCCGGTTACGCCCAGGCGCTCGAAGCCTTCGACGCGCGCCTTCCCGAGCTCATCAGCAAGCTCCGGCCCGACGACCTTGTCATCCTGACCGCCGACCACGGCAACGATCCGACCTGGCGCGGCTCCGACCATACACGCGAGCAGACCCCGATCCTGGTCTTTTCCCCAGGGCTCCCGCCGGGAAGTCTTGGCATCCGCACCACCTTTGCGGATATAGGGGAAAGCATCGCCCGCTGGCTCGGCCTCGCGCCGGGACCGCACGGCAAATCCTTCCTGTAAGCGAGAACGAGGCCCTCATGCGCGGCGTAACGGTGATCGACCATCCGATGGTCCAGCACAAGCTGACGATCATGCGCGACAAGGACACGTCGATTGCCGGCTTCCGGCGCCTGCTGCGCGAGATCGCGCACCTGATGTGCTACGAGGTGACCCGCGACCTCGAGCTCGAGATGATCCCGATCGATACGCCCATGACGCGCATGGAAGCGCCGACGATCAAGGGCAAGAAGCTCGTCTTCGCCTCCATCCTCCGCGCCGGTAACGGCCTGCTCGACGGCATGCTTGATCTGGTCCCGGCGGCGCGCGTCGCCCATATCGGCATCTATCGCGACCACGAAACGCTGCAGCCGGTCGAGTACTATTTCAAGGCGCCGTCCGAGCTCGACAACCGCCTCATCATCGTCGTCGACCCGATGCTGGCGACTGCCAATTCCTCGATCGCGGCCATCGACAAGCTGAAGGAGCGCGGCGCCAACAACCTCCGCTTCCTCTGCCTGCTCGCGGCGCCCGAAGGCATCGAGAAGTTCACCCACGCCCATCCGGACGTGCCCGTCTTCACCGCCGCCATCGACAGCCATCTCAACGAGAAGGGCTACATCGTCCCCGGCCTCGGGGACGCCGGCGACCGCATGTACGGCACTAAGTAGGTCCTGACGCGCTAGTCGCGCTCCGGACGGGGCGCGCCACGCGGGGTCCTCGCTCCGCTCGTCCTCGCCTGACGTAGCCGGTGAATCTCCCCTCACCGACGTGGCGGGTGATCCTCCACCGCGAAGCGGGGGAGGGGGACCAGCCGAAGGCTGGTGGAGGGGGCGGCACCGGCAAACGCCAGACCACGCTCAGCAACCGAAGAACTTATCCCCGCGACTCGGCCCCGCGCTATTCTCCCCGCACCTCCTCGATGCGAGGTGCCGACGGGGCATCGCGGGGAGGGTTGGGGGCCAGGTGCAAGCCGTTGCATCTGGGGTGACTGCGGTTCCTGCATCGCTTCGCGGTGCCGTGCGCCATAAGTTCCTTCGCAATGGGCGGGGCGAAAGTCCCACCGACTGCTTTTTGGCCGGACGACCGGCAACGGGACGAAGTCCCGCCCATGCCGCACCTTCGGGAGCGGCAGAACTGCAAGGATCGGCCCGGGGCCCCACGGCCGCCGGGTGTTTCGTCACGCCTTTTTCAGCGGCAGCCCGAGCCCGATCAGTTCCTTGCGCAGCGCCTTGGTATCGCCGGTGAAGTGGATCGCCTGCATCCCGAACTTGCGCGCCGACACGACGTTGGGCTCGCTGTCGTCGATGAACACGCAGCTCTCCGGCGCCAGCCCATAGCGCTCGCAGAACACGCGGTAGAGCCGCGGGTCTGGCTTCACCAACCCTTCTAGCCCGCTCACCACGACGCCGTCGAACTTCTCGAGGAACGACCATTCCGGCAGGCAGCTCACCCACTTCTCCCACGAGAAATTGGTGATCGCGAAGGTCGGCACCTCGTTGGCGATCAGCTCGTCATGGATGTCGATCGTGCCCTGGATGAAGCCGCCCAGCGTCTCCTTCCACCTCAGGTCGAAGGCCTGGATCTCGCGCCAGTAGCGCGGATGGCGGGTGATCAGACGGGCCACGCCTTCGGCGAAGATGTCGCCGGCGTCGAACTCGAGGTTCCAGTCCTTGGTGCAGATATTGTCCCAGAACCACTGCGCCTCCTCCTCGGTCGGAAAAAGCTTGCGGAACAGGAACATCGGGTTCCACTCGACGAATACGCCGCCGAGGTCGAATACGGGGATGATGGTGTCTTGCATGGGGGCACCTGAAAGGAAGGTGCCCGGCTATGGCACGCCCGGCAGCACCGCGGCAAGCGCCCCGCTCAGATGGCGGGGCAGGTGGCCGCCGTCGTTATCTCTTCCTCGTAGCGCGGCAGGAAATACTCGGTGTGCGCGAGGTTGATGGTCTTGATGACGATGCCGTAGAGCGGCATGTGCGGATACTGGATCTCGGCCGCCACCAGCCACCCCTTGGTGCGCGCCAGCGCATTGATCTGCGTCTGAGTGCCGATCGCCGTGGTGGTCTGGCCTTCCTGCCGGCCGGTCGCGCCGGTGCCGTAAGGCTTGCTCCATTTCACCGTCACCACGCCCGTGGTCTTGTTCACTGCGAGGAAGGAGACGACCTGCTTCAGTCCGGTCGTCGAATAGGGCTGCATGATGCCGGTGGCGGCATTGAAATAACTGTTCAACTTGTCGGTTGTGATGCAGCCCCGCTCGCGGCTGATCAGGTCGGCCATGGTGCTCGCCACCGTCGCGACGCGCCGGTCCACCGTATATAGCGATGCGGCTTCCACCGTGCCGAAATAGAGCGTCACGAGCAGCGGCAGGATCAGCGCGAACTCCACCGCCGCCACCGCCTTGCGGTCGCGGATGAAGCGCCGGAAGGGGTTACGCATCAGGTGCAACTGGAGCACCCGAACGGTTCGTTGCGGAACACGCGCACCGCGCCGAGGAGGCGCGTCCCATCCACCTGGTCCTGCAGGTTGAAGCCCGGCAGCCGCACGATGGTGGGCCATTTGTAGTAGGCCTGCACCAGCACCACGTCGCCGCCGCCGCCGGGGCTGTATCCCTCGACGATCGTCCAGTTGCAGGTCTTGACCCCGTTGGTGGTGGTGCACTGGTTGCCCGTCTGGATCGGGTAGGTCACTGTCGCACTGCCGAAATTGGCCACCACAGACACTTTGATTTTGACGTTTGCACACGTCATCATGTTGAATAGGCCGTTGCACAGCTTGGTGCGGAACCCGGCAAGGTTGTTGTTGGCCGCCGGCCCCGTCTGCATCTGCCCGGTGCGGATCAGCCGCCCGGCATCCTGCACCGCGCTGTCGAGGATCTGTCCGGCGAAGAACACCAGGCTCGTCTCGAGGATCGCCGCGATGATGGTGAAGAAGGGCAGGGCGAGGATGCCGAACTCGATAAGCGTCACGCCCCGCTCATCGCGGCGGAACCTGCCCGCGCCGCGAAGCGCGGGGGCCAGCATCCATCTGAGCCAGGATTTGCGTTTGGCGTTCATCTCGCGCGTCTGAGTGCGGGGTCCATCGGGCGAACCGTACCTGTGCAGCGCTAAGCGTTGGTTAGCCGCAAGCCGCAGTTTGCCCCGATGGTTGAAGGCCGGTTAATTGGTGCTGTTGGCCATGCCGGCGACGGTCTGGGCCGATCCGATCGCCTCGCCGGTGAACCCGGGATCGTCGCCCATCATCACCGTCGACTGGCACACCGGCTCGCAGCTGTAGCTCTGCCGCCGGTCGCCCTCGAACACGGTCACCACGTCGGCCAGGTTCTGCGTCACGACGATGATCGTGTCGGCGATGGGATTGCCGGTGCTGCCCAGGATAATGAGGTTGGTTTGCCCATAGCTCTTGCCGGTCAGCACCAGTGTCTGCGGATCCTGAATGGTGACGTCGGCCACCCCCGGGTTCCCAATGATTACCGTCGAGGCGGGGGCATCGATCCTCAGGATCCGCGCCATGTTGACGTGCACGCTTACCGGCGCGCTCTGAGCGAACGCCGGTGCGATGCTGCCGAGCACGATGCCGGCGCTGAGAAGAACCGCGATACTCTTGGCGGTCATCATGGGATGGACCCTGGTTACTTGGCTGTTAGGCTGAATGGAGTGTTGCCGGGAATGGTGAATATTCGGCAAACGCCCGAACGATTTTCAGCCCCCGCGTTGCATTTTGGCGCAGCCGTCAAATTTCTCCCTCACCATGCCGAAAAGCCTTGCTGTCCGGGGCTTTCAGCCTGCTGGGTTAACGCAATTTCAAGGGCTCGCCAGTATTGTCGGCCGGTGTGACACGGCGTTGCCGGGGCGGCGACGCAGATGACGCGTGCAAGGGAGCCTCATATGAACACTGTCGCTCGTTTCGTAAACGACGAGTCCGGCGCCACCGCGATCGAGTACGGCCTGATTGCCGCGCTCATCGCCGTCGGTATCATTGCTGCGGCCACCACTCTGGGCGGCAGCCTATCCGGACTCTTCAACAAGATTTCGACCAAGCTGAACGTCACCGTTCCCTGAGGACGGTGCGGCGCGCCTCACGCGAGGGCGTGGTCAGCCCGAACATGCCTGAAAAAAGGGGCCCCCGGGCCCCTTTGTTTTTCGGCTTTATTAACCATGCCGCCCTGAGACTGTGCCCCGCGTCAATCAACGCCCCCAGCTTCCGGCCGCCATGTCCGCCATCTCGCTCATTGCCCTGCTGATCTTCCCGCTGCTGATGGCGTTCGCCGCCTCCTCGGATCTGTTCACCATGCGCATCTCGAATAGGCTGGTGCTGATACTGGTGGCCGCGTTCTTCGCGCTGGCCCTGTTCGTCGGGTTGCCGCTCGAGCAGATCGGCATGCACCTCGCCTGTGCCGGCGTGGTGCTGGTCGTCGCCTTCGCCTTCTTCGCCTTTGGCTGGATCGGCGGCGGCGACGCCAAGTTGATCGCTGCCACCACGCTGTGGCTGGGCTTCGGCATGATGCTGCCTTACCTGATCTATGCTTCGCTGCTGGGCGGCGCCCTCACGCTGCTGTTGCTTGCCGCCCGCCGTTGGCCGCTACCCGAGCAGTTGCGCCGCATCACCTGGATCGATCGGCTGCACGACAGCAAGACCGGCGTGCCCTACGGCATCGCGCTCGCCATCGCTGGCCTGCTCGTCTACTCCGACAGCGTGATCTTCCAGAGCTTCCTCGCCTGATCGAAAGATGCCGGCAAGTCGGTAACGCCAAGTTAACCGTACTCGACAAGCATCGATTAACCAAACTTTGACCCTTTGCGCCGATAATCAAACCACGAGTTAGTCGGACGCTTTGTGCGTCTAGAAGAGTGGAGTACCGGCGATGAGAGCATCGCGCATCATCTTGCTCCTGGTCGCCCTTCTGGCAGGTGGCCTGGCGGCCTACTTCTTCGCCGCCACCACCAATACTCCGCCCCAGACTGTCGTGGTCGAAGGGCCGACGGAGATCGTACCCGAGCAGAAGGCTCGCATCCTCGTCGCCAAGGCGCAGATCGGTGTCGGCCAGCGGCTCAGCGACGAGACCATCGAGTGGCAGGATTGGCCCGAACTGGCCGTCCGCCCCGAGTACATCACCGATGCCGCGCTGCCCGACGCCCTCACTCAGATGAACGGCTCGATTGCGCGCTTCGAGTTCTTCCCCGGCGAGCCGATCATGCAGAGCAAGCTCGTCCGCTCCGACCAGGGCTACCTCTCGGCCGTGCTGCCGCAGGGCATGCGGGCCATCCCGGTATCGGTCAGTGCAGCGTCCGCCTCCGGCGGCTACATCGTCCCCAACGACCGCGTCGACGTGGTGCTGAGCCAGGCGGGCTCGAGCGGCTCGATCTCCGAGACAATCCTCGAGAACGTCAAGGTCCTGGCTCTCGGCACGCGGCTGGGCGAAGCCGGCACCACCGGTGCGCCGGCCGACCCCGAGGACCCCAAGGCCAATGTGTTCGCCGAGACCATCGCCGTACTGGAGCTCGATCCGGTACAGGGCGAGACCGTCATCAACTCGAGCCGCCTCGGCACCCTATCTCTGGTCCTGCGCTCTATCGCCGACTACCAGCAGACCGCCGGGACCGACCGCAAGAACAACGTCAACCGCCCCATCCGGATGATCCGCTTCGGGCGCAACCAGGACGTATCGTCGCCCGATCGGGCCGAAGTCACCGACGCCAACTTCGAAGGCGCGGCCGGCGAGAGGACGGAAGAATGATGTCCAACCACAGCGAAACCGCTCCGGCGAGGCGCCTGATGCACGATACCCTGAAGATGACTGCACTGGCGGCCGTGCTTGGGGCTGCCATCGGGCTCGCCCCGCTCGGTCTCGGCCAGGCGCACGGTGCCGACAACGCCCACCTCACCATCACCGGCAAGTCCTTCGGCTCGGGTCACGACGTGAAGCTCGGCCTCAACAAGTCGCTGATCGTTGACCTGCCGGTGGATGCCAAGGAGGTCATCGTCTCCCAGCCAGG
>JAEYTN010000274.1 GCA_023433985.1 Pseudomonadota bacterium
GGCGGCGTTCTACGCTACTGGTGCGGCCATATAGCCGAAAAGTCGACTGAGTTTCACCCCTCGCGGTTAATTTCCGCTGAGGGGCCGGCGCGCCGGCCCGCTTCCCTGACGATGCTGACCGTGGCGCCATCGCTGGCGACGACTGAGCCATGCAATGTTGTCCGCTTGAGGGCGGTTCCATCCTGCAGCCGGAGCGCCAGGAGCTCGATCTGCGCCAGCTGCCGGCGCTTGCTCGCCCCCCCTACCTGCTCGAGCAGGCGCCCGAGGACTTCGACCAGCACGGCGCGAGGCAGGGCGGCGAGGATCGGCGCGGGGATGGTGGCTCCGGCAGCCGTTAGCACGGCGTGGGTCGCGATCGTGCTCGCGGCAAATTGAGCGATGGCCTCGTGGGCCTCCCCTGCCCTCGCGGCAAAGAGCGCCAGACGACCGGCATCGAGGCCAAGTTCGGCGAACGCGGGCAGCGCCTGCCGCCAGCGGACGCGCTCGTAGTGCGGGTCGGCGTTGCTGGGATCGGCGACGGGGGTGAGGCCGGCTTCGGTGACGATGGTCGCGAGGTCGACACGCGAGATGCCGAGCAGGGGACGGGCGACGGCGATCCCTTCGACTTCGGCGAGCGGCGCCATGCCGCGGAGGCCGGCGAGTCCGGAGCCGTGGGCGAGACGCATCAGCACGGTTTCGGCCTGGTCGTCGAGGTGGTGGGCGGTGGCGAGGAGATCGGCGCCGTCCTCCGCCATCGCGGCACCGATCAGCCGGTAGCGGGCCGAACGGGCCGCTTCCTGCACGCCGGTCGCGGGCTTTTCGCCCCTCCAGCCGAGGCCGCGGGCGCGCAGGCCAAGCTTGCCGGCTGCGGCGAGGACGAAGGCGACCTCATCGGCCGCTTCGGGGCGGAGACCGTGGTCGACGGAGTAGACGAAGAGGGGCGGCGCGGCGGAATCGGCGCTACGCCAGCGGGCGGCGAGCAGCATCAGCGCGAGGCTGTCGGAGCCGCCCGAGACGGCGAGGCCGATGGCCTTCGCCCCACGCAGCGGGGCGAAGAGGCGCACCGGGTCGATCAGTTGGTCACCGGGCATTGCGCCTTGGCGACCTCCTGGGCGAGCCGCTGCCGGAATGCCGGCGGGAGGTTGGGATAGCGGACAGGAAGCTCGGCGAAGATCCTGCAACCGGTCTCGAGCGGCGTCGGGATCTGCTGGGCGGTGGCGCCCGGCACTTCGGGCTGCGCCTCCGATGTCGCGATGCCGACGCTGGCGACGCCGGCCTTCAGCATGATGTCGGGCGCCCGATTGCTCTCCTGGTACCTCTTGTAGCCAGGGCCGAGCACTGCGGCGGCGTCCATGTACTTCCCCTGCTGCAGCAGGGTATCGCCGAGGTAGTTCACCGCATCCGGCGCCAGCCTGTCGTTGGGGAACAGGTCGACGAACTGCCTGAACTGCTCCTCGGCAAAGGCATAGTCGCCACGGGTCATGGCGTCGTACGCGGCGTCGTATTGCGCCTGTGCGTCGCCGTTCGAGATTTCGCCCCCATTGGGGAGGCTGAGGTCGAGTGGGATGTTGGAGAGGTCGTCACCGTCGCCGAGTGTACCGAGCTGGTCGGTGCCGCCCCTGAGCAGCGGATCGGCCGACTCGCCGACGCCGAAATCCATCGGTTCGTCGCCCGCGGCCAGGTCGTCCGGCAGCTGGTCGGGAGTGGACGGAAGCTGGTCCATGGGCGTGTCGGCGGTGCCGGCAGGGGTTTGTTCCTGCGGCAGTGCATCGGACGGCGTCGCGCCGTCAGTTGGCACTGCCGCCTGGGGTTTTCCCACGGGGGCACCCCCTTCCAGCTGCTGGAAGCGGAACTCGTTGTCTTCCTGGACCTTCAGCACCTGCTGCAGCTGGAACTCCAGCCCTTCGACGCGGCCGGTCAGCTGGCGCACCATCTCCTCGAGGTCCTGGATGCGGACCAGGAGTTCCGCGGTGTTCTGGTTGTTCTGCGCCACGAGGATGCGCCCGTCGCCGGCGGCAGGAGCCTGCGGCCGGATCAAAGAACTCTCTGCGACGGCCGGCACGGCGACGCCGACCAGCAACGCCGCAAGCAGGATCGCGGACCTTACCCGGCCGCGGGAGGGAGTGAGGGGCACCATCTAGGCTCCATCGTCCATAAAACCATGGCGGCGCCTCAGCGCGCCGGCAGCTTCGGAGTTAGCAGAGGATTTCGACAAAAAGAAAGCGCCGAGCCCCAAATACGCTGGGAGCTCGGCGCTCTGCCTCCAGTCGAACAAGCTTCGGGGATTACGCACGGGTGCGCCGCTGAAATAAGCGACGCCCCGCCCCGAAGCCCGCTCGAGCCTATTGTACGACCGTCACAGCACGGCGGTTTTGTGACCAGCACGAAATATCGTTGCAGATGGCCACAGGACGTTCCTTGCCGAACGACTTCGAAGTGATGCGGCCCTGGTTCACGCCACGGCTGACCAGGTAGTTGACCACCACGGCGGCGCGGCGGGCGCCCAGCGCGATGTTGTACTCGCGGGTGCCGCGCTCATCGGCATGGCCTTCGAGCAGGATGCGGTACTGGCCGTACTTGTTGAGCCAGGCAGCCTGCTTGTCGAGCGTCGCCATGGCGGTAGGCGTGAGGCTCGAGGAGTCCGTCTCGAAGAACACGCGGTCGCCGACGCTGACGAGGAATTCCTGCTGGCTGCCCGGGGCGCCGGCCCCAGGAGCATTGCCGACACCGGTGCCTGCGCCATTGCGCGCACAGGCGGCAACCGCGACGACGAGGACCACCAGAGCGGTGGCCTTCAGCACGGCGAGAATGGGCGTTAGGGAACGCATCCGGATCAGTCTCCTAAAGGCTAAGATTTGTTGGAGGTTTTTTACCGCTCTTAATCTTAAGGGCGGGTTCTCCGGCAGGGTTAATTCTTCCCTATTCTGGCGCGAATGTGGCCGGAATCCGGGCTTTTCCGTGATGTTGCCGGTTTGCAATGGCCACGGGTGTTGAGATCGATTCACCATTTTGCGCGTGCCGAAGCGCCCGCCGGCATGTGCCTCGGGTTGGTGGGATGGGCGGGGACCGGCGAGGCTG
>JAEYTN010000404.1 GCA_023433985.1 Pseudomonadota bacterium
TGCCACCACCGCGTGCCCGGTGAAGGCCACCGAGCATTCCCAACCGCCGGCCAGTGGCGGCACCACGGTCACGCCGCCATCCGCCGGCGAAAAGCGCCCCTCGGCGGCATCGGTGAGCAAAGCGAGAAGCGGGTGCGGCATGGGTGTTCTATCCGGTTGGTTTTCCTGCGATACAGGCGCCCAGCATGAAAGTCACTCCGCCCGTCACCCCCGCCGATTTCGTCGCGCTCCGCCACCGCCTCCACGCTGCGCCCGAGCTCGGTGAGCAGGAGTTCGCGACGAGTGCCCTGGTTGCCGAGCTGCTCACCGGCTGGGGCTACGAGGTGCAAACCGGCATCGGTGGCACAGGCGTCGTCGCCACGCTGCGGCAGGGCGCCGGCGAGCGCACGATCGGCCTCCGCGCCGACATGGCCGCGCTGCCCATCGCCGAAACCACCGGCCTCCCCTATGCCAGCGCCAACCCAGGCGTCATGCATGCCTGTGGGCATGACGGGCACACCACCATCCTCCTCGCCGCCGCCCGCGAGCTGGCCGAGAAGCGCAACTTCTCCGGCACCGTCCGCCTCGTCTTCCAGCCCGCCGAGGAAACCGGCGGCGCCGTCACCATGCTCGAGGACGGCCTGTTCGAGCGCTTCCCCGTCGATGCCATCTTCGCGCTCCACAACTGGCCCGGCATCCCGGCCGGCGAGTTCCGCTTCATCGAGGGCCCGGCAATGGCATCGGTCGACCTCGTCATCATCACGGTGCGGGGGCGGGGTGGCCACGGCGCCATGCCGCATGAGGCAGTGGACCCTGTCGTTGCCGCGTCCGCGCTGGTGCTGGCGCTGCAGTCGATCGTGTCACGCAGCATCGACCCGCTCGAAACCGCCGTACTCACCGTCGGCAGCATCCACGGCGGCACTCTGCCCAACGTCATCCCCGACAGCGTCGAACTGCAGATCACCGTCCGCTCGTTCACCGACGCCGTCCGCGATCGCGTCCGCGAGCGCATCAAGGCGCTGGCCGAGTCGACCGCCGCCGCCTACGGCGCCACCGCCGAAATCTACCACCCGCCCGGCTTCCCCGCGCTCCACAACCACCCGGAGGAAACGGCATTCGCCCGGCAGGTCGCCCTCCGCCATTTCGGCGCCGAGCGGGTCGACACGCTCACCCCCCGCCTCGTCAGCGAGGACTTCGCCTTCATGCTCCAGCAGCAGCGGGGCAGCTACCTTTTCATCGGCAACGGCCCCACCGCCGACCTCCATAGCCCCCGCTACGACTTCAACGACGCCGTCATCGAGCCGGCGGCGCGCTATTGGGTCAGGCTGGTGGAGCACTATCTGGCGGCGAATGGGTGAGAGGCGGGGTGACCCACGGCTCTCAGCCTTGGGCAGCGAGCAGCCCTAGACCCGCGCCTCCAGCCGCCCCGCAGCAATAATCCGCTCGAGAAACTTCTGCGTCCGCGGGTTTTCGGGCTGCGAGAACAGCCGGTGTGGTTCGCCCTGTTCCACGATCCGTCCGCCGTCGAGAAAGCACACACGGTCGGCCACGTCGCGCGCGAAGCCCATTTCGTGCGTCACGATCACCATGGTCATGCCGCTTTCCTTGAGGTCGCGGATGATCTTCAGCACTTCGCCGATCAGTTCGGGGTCGAGCGCCGCCGTTACCTCGTCGAGCAGCAGCACCTCGGGCTCGGTCGCCAGCGAACGCACGATCGCCACGCGCTGCTGCTGCCCGCCCGACAACTGCTCGGGATACGATCTGGCGTACTGCCCGAGCCCGAACAGCTCGAGCAGCCTGGTCGCCCCCGCCTCGGCTTCGGCACGCGGGCGCCCATGCACCTTGATCGGCGCCAGCGTCACGTTGTCGAGCACGCTCATGTGCGGGAACAGGTTATAGGCCTGGAAGACGATCCCGACCTTCTTGTAGAGGCCGTTCCGCCCGAAGCGTTCGTCGTAGATGTCGACGCCGTCGAGCCTCACGCTGCCCTCGTCGAACTCGGTGAGCCCGTTGATGCAGCGCAGCAGCGTCGATTTGCCGGATCCCGAGGCGCCGATCAGGCACACCACCTCGTGCGGCTTCACCGCCAGGTCGACCGCGTCCAGCACCAGCCGCTCGCCATAGTATTTGGTGAGCTTCTCGATCTCGATACGGTTCATCCTAGAGGGCACCCTGGAGACGGCGCTGCCGGTCGCGGCGCTGGAGGTGGTCGGTCAGGCGCGCCAGCGGAATGGTGGCGAGCAGGAACAGGATCGCCGCGACGACCAGCGACGAATAGTTGAAGGTTCGCGCCGTGTAGATCTGCGCCTCCCGCACCGCGTCGCGGACGCCCAGCACGGAGAGCAGCGCCACGTCTTTCTGCAGCGCCACCACAAGGTTCAGCATCGCCGGCACCACGTTGCGCAGGGCCTGCGGCAGGATGGCGTATCGCAGCGTCTGCCACTGGGTGAGGCCCAGCGCCTTGGCGGCCATGCCCTGGCCCTCGTGTACGGCCTCGATGCCCGAGCGATAGACCTCGGTGGCATAGGCTGAATAACTCAGCACCAGCGCCACGCCGCCCCAGAACAGCCCCTCCTTGGGCAGGCCGGGCAGGTTCAGCGCGGGAATGCCGAAGCCGAACAGCAGCACCAGCAGCAGCGCCGGCAGGCCGCGGAACAGGTCGACATAGACGATTGCAAAGACCCGCAACGGCGCGAACCACGGCCCGCTCATGGCGCGGAAGATGGCGAGCACCAGCGCCCAGATGCCGATGCACACGAGGCTGATCAGCCAGATCTGCAGGGAAACGAGGAAGCCGCGCGCCACGCCCGGCGCCGCCTCCATCATCGCCTCGAGGCTGAAGAACTGGCTCTGGATGCGCGGCCACTGCTCGGCAGAGCCGACGAAGTAAGCGATGGCGCCGAACACCACCACGACGCTGACCAAACTAATAAGGACCGGCGTGAGCCGGTCCTTGAGAGCAATCTGCCGGCGTCCCTTGCCGGGTCGTCGTGTCATTCGCTGATCACCGGGATGTTCGGGTCGGCAACGAGGTACTTGGCGACGAGCTCATCGATGGTGCCCTTCTCCTTGAGCGCCGCGAGGCCCTCATTGATCCACGGCACGATCGGGTTCTCGTAGGCGAAAAGCAGCCCCAGGCCCTCGTCGTTCGGGTCCTTGGGCAGCAGCGCGGTGATCTTCGCCTCGGGCACCTGCACGGCGGTCGCGTAGAGCGCCGTCGGCAGCGCCGCGATGGTGGCGTCGATCTGGCCGCCCTGCAGCGCCTGGAACACGCCGGCCTGGTCGTCATAGACGGCGGCGTTGTCGATGCCGAGCACGTTGGTCACGTAGTCGAAATCGGTCGTGCCTACGGCCACACCCCAGCGGGCGGTCTTCAGGTCGGCGAAGCTCTTGGCGCTTGCCACGGTCGCTGTCGGCAGCGCGATCACTGCCTTGTCCGACTGGTAGTACACGTCGGAGAAGGTCGCGACTTTGGCCCGATCCGGGGTCACCGAGATCTGCTGGATCGAGAAGTCGTAGGCCTTCGGGCCGGGCGCGATGGCGCCGTCGAAGGTCACGTCGACCCACACCACGTCCTCGCGCTTGAAGCCGAGTTGTTCGGCCAGCGCGTAGACCAATGCGGCCTCGAAGCCTTCGCCGGCTTCCGGGTTGTTGTCGAGCACCCAAGGCGGATAGCTCGGCTCGGACGTGGAAACGGTCAGCTTGCCCGGCGTGAACAGCCGGGGATCGTTCGGCGTCTTCTCCTGCGCCAGCGCAGGAGTGACCATCGCGATCAGCGCCAGCAGCGCGACCGCGAAAACATTCTGCTTCTCAGCCATTTGTCACTCTCACAATTCCCGCTCGATGGTAAGCGGATGCGCCCCCCTTCCACCAAGCCCCGCGGGGAATTTACCGACAATCCCCCGGAGCGCCAGCCAAAGAATTGCAAAAAAACGAGGCAGCGGAAACGATCCTTGCCTCTGGGCCGGCCGCGCGCCGCAAGGCTCCGTCGCAAGCCTGCGCCCAGCCCACCG
>JAEYTN010000018.1 GCA_023433985.1 Pseudomonadota bacterium
CCTTGGCGGCGCGGAGGGCCGCTGCCCTCCCGAACACCACGAGGTCGGTAAGCGAGTTCGAGCCCAGCCGGTTGGCGCCGTGCACCGAGGCACAGGCCGCCTCGCCCGCCGCCATCAGGCCCGGCACCACGCGGTCGGGATCACCTTCCACCGGCGACAGCACCTCGCCGTGGTAGTTGGCGGGGATGCCGCCCATGTTGTAGTGCACCGTCGGCAGGACCGGGATCGGCTCGCGCGTCAGGTCCACTCCGGCGAAGATTTTCGCCGATTCCGTGATCCCTGGCAGGCGCTCGTGCAGCACCTTGGGATCGAGATGGTCGAGGTGGAGGAAGATGTGGTCCTTCTTCGGCCCCACGCCCCGGCCCTCGCGGATCTCCATGGTCATGCAGCGCGAAACCACGTCGCGCGACGCGAGGTCCTTGGCGTTCGGGGCATAGCGCTCCATGAAGCGCTCGCCCTCGGAATTGGTGAGGTAGCCGCCCTCGCCGCGGGCCCCTTCGGTGATCAGCACGCCGGCGCCGTAGACGCCGGTGGGGTGGAACTGCACGAACTCCATGTCCTGGAGCGGCAGGCCGGCGCGCGCCACCATGCCGTTGCCGTCGCCGGTGCAGGTATGGGCCGAAGTGGCCGAGAAATAGGTCCGGCCGTAGCCGCCGGTCGCCAGCACCACCAGCTTGGCGCGGAACCGGTGCAGCGTGCCGTCATCGAGTTTCCAAGCCACCACGCCCTGGCACGAGCCGTCCGGCCCCATGATGAGGTCGAGCGCGAAATACTCGACGAAGAACTGCGCATTGTTGCGCACCGACTGGCCGTAGAGCGTGTGGAGGATGGCGTGGCCGGTGCGGTCGGCAGCCGCGCAGGTGCGCTGCACCGGCGGGCCGTCGCCGAACTCCGTCATGTGCCCGCCGAAAGGCCGCTGGTAGATGCGCCCGTCCTCGGTGCGGCTGAACGGCACGCCGTAGTGCTCGAGCTCGTAGATCGCCGCCGGCGCCTCGCGCGCCAGGTACTCCATTGCGTCGTTGTCGCCCAGCCAGTCCGACCCCTTGACGGTGTCGTACATATGCCACTGCCAGTTGTCGGGCCCCATGTTGGAAAGCGAGGCCGCGATGCCGCCCTGCGCCGCCACGGTGTGCGAGCGGGTAGGAAACACCTTGGTGATGCAGGCGGTGTTGAGCCCCTGCTCGGCCATGCCGAGGGTCGCGCGCAATCCGGCGCCGCCCGCACCGACGATCACCACGTCGAATTCGTGGTCGATGAGCTCATAAGCGGCCATGCGGCTAACCCCAGAAGAAGACTTTGACGACCGAACCGATCACGGCAAGGGCGACCACTACGACGAAGACGAGGTTGGCGGTGTTCGCCAGCGTGTTGCGCGGCCCCTTGTCGACGTAATCCTCGATCACGTCGTGCATGCCGATGCGCATGTGCACCCCGACATTGACGATGAGCAGGATCAGCCCCAGCGCGACGAAGGGATTCCGCATCAGCGCAATCCGCGCCGCGCTGTCCTCGGCGCCCGCCATTGCAACGGTGAACCACACGATGAACAGCGTGAAGACGATGTTGATCGCCCCCGTGACCCGCTGCTGGATGAAGCCGCGGGTGGAGGCCCGACCGTTCCCGTAATGCGTCTTCGGGTTCGAGATGGTGGCGCGATCGATCATTTGAACCACACGAAGATTGCCCACACCGCGAGCGTCAGCAGGATGGAAGCCGCGAGTTGCACCCGCACGATGGTTTCGCGCCCGGCCGGGTCCATGGCGCGGATGCTGTCCCACACGAAGTGGCGGATGCCGCCCAGCATGTGGTGGAACAGCACCCAGGTATAACCGAACAGCACCAGCAGCCCGAACCAGGAGCCGAAGAGCCAGTTCACGCCATCGAAGAAAGAGCCGCCGATCGCCGCCCCCAGCACCCACAGCAACAGCACCAGCGTGCCGCCATAGAGCGCAATGCCGGTCGCGCGGTGCACGATCGACATGGTCATGGTGAGGGTGAACCGATAGATCGACAGATGCGGTGAAAGCGGCCGCGAAGAAGGAGCCATAAGTCGTCCCGCGCCTCGGCGCCTCATTGGGAGGGCGCCAGTTTGGAATGGTTCGAGACTTCTAGCGGCGCTTTGTCGCGAGGTCAAAGGCTCTGCTTATGCCCGCGATAAGTCATTCGGCTGACGCATGGCTCGCAGGCCGGCTTGCGGTCAGCGCTTCTCCAGCACCTCCGGCGCGGCCCGCAGCGCCTCGAGTGCGATCAGTAGACTGAGCACCCGCTCGCTGCGGTGGCCGGACGTCGCCGTGATGGTCGTCGAGAGCGCCGAGCCTGTTCCCGCGGTCCTGGACAGATCTTCCGCCAGCACCTGCCGGATGAAACCGCCGTTCATCATGACGAGGGCGGCAATCGCGATCATCATGCCGACGGCAATTCGGCTCATTTGCTTTCGACCCTTGTTGCGGGCGCCCCGTTCTGGAGTTCCGCTGCTTGGCCGGACTTCTAACCTGGCCCCCATGGCCGCGTACTGAAGCCCACGTTCATATTCGATTCAGCAACGCGTGGTCTTTGTTGCCGGTTCCACCAGGGGGTTGCAGTCGATGCGCAGTCGGGTCCGTAACGTCACGAGCGAACTCGTGGCCGACAACTGGGGCAAGGTGGAGAAATCGACCTTCGAACTCCGGCGCCGCGACGGCAGCTGGCAGAAGCAGGTGCGCGAGACGTACGACCGCGGCCACGGCGCCGCCGTGCTGCTCTACAATCTCGACCGGCGCACCGTCATCCTCACCCGCCAGTTCCGCTTCCCCGCCTGGTACAATGGCGACGAGAACCCGTGGCTGGTCGAGGTTCCCGCCGGCAAGCTGGACGGCGACGACCCCCTGACCTGCGCCAGGAAGGAAGCCGAGGAGGAGACCGGCTACCGCGTGCACGACCTCACGCCCGTATCGGTGAGCTACATGAGCCCCGGCTCGGTGACCGAGAAGCTCTACCTCTATGTCGGGCAATACGATCCCGAGGCCCGCATCTCGGAAGGCGGCGGCCTCGATCACGAAGGCGAGGACATCGAAACCCTGGAGCTCCCCTTCACCGAAGCGATGGCCATGCTGGACCGCGGCGAGATCACCGACGGCAAGACGATCATCCTGCTCCAGCACGCAGCGCTCAGGGGATTGCTGTAGAGGAGGTCGGGCATTTTCTCCTACAAGGGGAGAATCCGTGCCGTCGGCGGCTTCCCGTCATCTCGGGGCACCGTGCTCCCAACATCGCCTTCTCCCCTTGTGGGAGAAGGTGGCGGCAGCCGGATGAGGGGTCGGCGCGCAGCGCCACGCCTCAGCGCACCTTCAGCGCGCCACCGCGAACGGATCCGCGTCCACGTCCAGTGTCGCAAAGCCCCGCACCAACTGGATGCGCATGTTCGTTCCGGCCCACGGATCGACCATCAGCAGCGTCAGCGCATTCGACGTATCGAACACCACCGGCAACCGCAGTTCGGTCAGTTTCACCTCGGGCTGATTGGCGCTTGCGCCGAGCCCCGTCACGAGCAGCCCGGCCAGTGCCACGCCGAGAACGCGCTTCAATGCCATTGTCGACCCCTGTCAACGGCGGCCTGTGCCGCCTTGTTGACCGGGACCTATCCGCCCCTGCCCGAACCCGCCTTGAACCCGGCGTTCAGACTTCGTTTACCTGAAACTTTAACGAAGTCTTCGCGAATTCAGGCCGCCGCGAGCAGCAGCTCCGTCAGCTCGTCCGGCATGTCGATCGCCATGTCGTGCCCGCACTCGAGTTCGTGCACCTGCCAGCCGGGCTTGTCGCGAAACCCTGCGGCGACGCCCTGGAAGCCGTCCCAGCCCGTCGCCACCACATAGGCCTTCTTGGGCACCCGCTCGTAGGCGCCCGTCACCTCCAGTCGGTCGGTCAGCGTCGCGGTCGGTTGCGGCGTCGCGTGGCGGTCGACCCAGGCACGATCCGCTTCCCGCCGATAGTCGCCCGGCGAGGTCTTTGGCGCTTCCGTTAACTGGCCGGTCAGTTCGCCACCCGGGATGAAGTCGGCGAAGCCCTGCCCGTCCGCCGGCACCAGCGCATCGACGAAGACCAGCGAGGCTATGCGGTCGAGGAGCTTCTCCACCACCCCGGTGCCCACGATCCCGCCATACGAATGCGCCACCAGCACCACATCCGCGAGCTCATTAAACAGGATCTCGTTGACTACGTCCTCCACATGCGTCGCGAGCCGGATATCGAGTTGGCCCAGGTGCGCCCGCTCGCCGACGCCCGAGAGCGTCGGCACATGCACCCGGTGCCCGGCAGCTCGCAGCCGGTCCGCCACCCGCACCCAGGCCCAGGCTCCCGCCCAGGCCCCGTGGATGATCACGAAAGTCGCCACTGGATCCTCCTCGATCAAACAGGGTGAAGATGCGGACCGCCCCCGCCGCTTCTACCTGTAGTCCACCAGCTTCTTGTCCGGATCGTAGGGTTGGTCCGCCACCGTCTTGGTCACGGCCTGCCCGCACTTCATCCGCTTGCTGACCGCATCATACGCGTAGGTCGTGCTGCCATGCAGCACCCAGCCCTCGGTCAGGGCCTTGGTGACCTTGTGGCAGAACGCAGAATCGTCCTCTCCCGTGAGGAATCGATAGATCAGCATGCAAAAACTCCTTGGCCGTCACGCGCCCAGTGACGATTGTAATTTTCCCCGCAAGCCGCTAATCGCTGCGGCATGGTTGGTTTTCCAGCATTTTTGCTCGACGGCTACAAGTCGTTCATGGCCCACCGCTACGCGCCGGAAGAGGCCCGCTACAAGGTCCTGGCCGACAAGGGCCAGTCCCCCACCACGATGATCATCGCCTGCTGCGACAGCCGCTCGGCCCCCGAAACGATCTTCGACGCCGGTCCGGGCGAGATGTTCGTGCTCAGGAACGTCGCCAACCTGGTGCCGCCCTTCCAGCCCGACGGCGGCCAGCACGGCACCTCGGCGGCCATCGAGTTCGCCGTAAATGCCTTGAACATCAGCAACATAGTGGTGATGGGCCATGGCCGCTGCGGCGGCATCAAGGCCGCGCTCGCGCCCGATGCGGGGCCCCTGGCGCAAGGCGATTTCATCGGCAAGTGGCTCAATATGCTCTCGCCGGTCTCCGACCAGGTGAGCAAGTACACGCTTCTGACCAACACCGAACGCCAGACCATGCTCGAGCGCTTTTCAATCCGCAACTCGATCGCCAACCTTCGTACTTTTCCCTACGTCAAGGCGCTCGAGGAGGAAGGCAAGCTGGCCGTCCATGGCGCCTGGTTCGACATTTCGACCGGCGAACTGTGGGTGATGAATCCCGAGGGCGACTTCTACCGGCCCGATTGAGTTGAGCCGGCGCCGCCCCCGACGGAGGCGTAGGCGATCTCCTATAGGTGATTGACTATTTGCGATTTCGGCGTAGAACCGCTCGCGTATCGCCAAGGAAAGCGTTGCCGGATGCGCAACTGCCTCGACACATCGATGACC
>JAEYTN010000473.1 GCA_023433985.1 Pseudomonadota bacterium
GCAGGTGCGTCGCCAGGGTTCGGAAATGGTGTCGGTGGTGCAGGGCACCGCGACGCTGGCGCCGACCGGCCCGCGCACGAGCTGGCTGCATCGCGGCGGCTCGGACGGCACGGTCGACCTGCTGCCCTACGAGCAGGAGATGGTGGATGCCGTGAACGCCTTCATCAAGTCCTCCGACACCGCCGAGCGCAAGGAGCTGATGAAGACGTACCAGAAGCTGTTCACCGAGAACGTCAACTCGGTGGGTCTGACGCAGTACCCTGGTGCGCTGATCATCAACAAGCGCTTCGCCAACATCCCGGCCGGTGCCCCGATCTTCATGTTCAACTGGGCTGAGGACAACATCATCCGCGAGCGCGTGTTCGTGCCGGAGGACAAGCAGGGCAACTTCGAGCTGCATCCCCAGACGCTGCCGGGCGCGCCCGGCTCGGCTTCCGGGCTGCTCGAGTAGGCAAGCAATCGAGGGCAGGGGGATCGGTCCCCCTGCCACCCTGGCGGTACAAGGCGGCAAGCGATGCTCAGATTTCTCTTCATGCGCGTGGCAGGGGCGGTCCCGCTTCTCCTGCTGCTCAGCATCGTGACTTTCGCCATCATCCAGGCGCCGCCGGGCGACTATGCCGACTACATCAAGTCGATGCTGATCAACCAGGGCGGCGTGCCGTCCGATCAGGCGGAGATTCAGGCCGAGGCGTACCGCGTCGCCAACGGGCTCGATCAGCCGATCCTCGTGCAATACTTCAACTGGATCTGGGGCATCCTGACCCGCTTCGACTTCGGGCACTCCTACTTCTACAACAAGGATGTCGGCATCGTCGTCGCCGACCGGCTGCCCGCGACCATCGCGCTGGCGCTGGTGTGCCACATCCTGGCCTCGGTCCTGGGGATCGGGCTGGGCATCATCGCGGCGACGCGGCAGTATTCGTGGGCCGACACGCTGCTCGGCGTCATCTCGTTTCTCGGCATGACGGTGCCGCGCTTCCTGCTCGCCATCATCATTCTCTACCTGCTGGTGTTCCGGCTCAACGTCTCGGAAGTCGGCATGTTCTTTTCGGCCAAGTATGGCGGGCAGCCGTGGAGCTGGGACAAGTTCGTCAACCTCGTGCAGCATGTGTGGCCGGTGGTGTTCATCGCCACCTTCGGCGGGCTCGCCTACAACATGCGCGTGATGCGGGGTAACCTGCTCGACGTGCTCAACAGCCAGTATGTCGAGACGGCGCGCGCCAAGGGCCTGCCGGAATCGGGCGTGATCATGCGGCATGCGGTGCCCAACGCGCTCCACCCGCTGCTCGCTTACCAGGGCGTGGCGCTGCCCTACATGCTTACGGGCGAGATCGAGGTCGCGATCGTATTCGGGCTGGCGACGGTCGGCCCCGCCATTGTCGGCTCGATGGGGGTGGGCGACGTCTACGTCACCGCGACCTTCATGCTGGTGCTGGCGACGACGCTGATCATCGGCAACATCATCGCCGACCTGCTGCTGGTGGCGCTCGATCCGCGTATCCGCCTCGGAGGATCGGCCGAATGACCGACATCAAGGCGCATCCCGTCAACGACCCGCTGCCGACCGAGATCGGCGCCGGGCCTGCGCCCTCCACCGAGGTGACCGCCACGGGCGCTGCGGAGCGGATCGTCGACGACATGGAAGACACCGCTGCCGCGGCCCGCTTCCGGCACGGCAACGAGGGCTACACGACGCTGGTGTGGCGCCGCTTCCGCCGCTCGGCCATGGGCATGGTCGGGCTGGTGCTGGTGGTGGCACTGCTGGTGGTCGCCCTGTTCGGCGATTTCTTCGCGCCGATGGATCCCAAGCGGACGGAACTGCCCTTCGCGCCGCCGGACCTGATTGCCTTCGAGGACCCGGCCGGCAATTTCAGCCCCCTGCCGGTGATCTACCCGATCGGCGAGACGGGCGAGTTCGACCCCGTGACGTTCCAGCCGATGACCGGGCCGGTGAAGGATGACCCTACGCCGGTGGGCCTGTTCGTGAAGGGGCATCCGTACCGGCTGCTGGGACTGATCCCGGCCGATATCCACTTCTTCGGCTCGACCGATGGACGGCCGATCCACCTGCTCGGCACCGACAAGTTCGGGCGCGACATCCTTTCGCGCGGCATCGTGGGCTCGCAGATTTCGCTCACCATCGCGCTGGTGGTGGTGGCGATCACCACGGTGGTCGGCACGCTGGTTGGCATCGCCTCGGGCTATCTCGGTGGGCGACTCGACCTTTGGGTGCAGCGCTTCGTCGAGTTCGTGCTCGCCTTCCCGCAGTTGCCGCTCTACCTGGCGCTGACCTCGCTGATCCCGGTGACTGCGCCCTCCAATATCTTCATCGCCTTCGTCATCTGCGTGATGGCGGCGCTGGGCTGGGCGCAGCTTAGCCGCGAAGTCCGCTCCAAGACGTTGTCGCTGGCGCGGATCGAGTATGTGCGGGCGGCGATCGCGGTGGGCTCGTCGGACGCCCGCATCATCACGCGGCACATCCTGCCCAATGTGCTGAGCCATGTGATCGTGGCGGTGACACTCGCCGTGCCCTCGGTGGTGCTGCTCGAGAGCTTCCTCGGCTTCCTCGGGTTCGCGGTGAAGCCGCCGCTCATTTCCTGGGGCCTGATGCTCCAGGACACCGGCACGTTCTCGGTGATCGGCTCCTATCCCTGGATCCTGTCGCCGGTGCTGTTCGTGCTGATCGCTGTATTTGCCTTCAACGCGCTGGGCGATGGCCTGCGCGACGCGATCGACCCCTATTGAGGCTGACATGACCAACCCGGACGATTTCAGCCCTACCGAACGCCACGACCTCGGCGCGCATGGCCGCGAGCTGATCCTCGACGCGCGCAACATCGCGGTCGACTTCAAGGTCGAGGGCGGGACCGTGCATGCGGTGCGCGATGTGTCCTTCCAGCTGCACAAGGGCGAAACCATCGCGCTCGTCGGCGAGAGCGGTTCGGGCAAGTCGGTGACGGCCCGCACGATCATTCGGCTCCTCACCAAGCGCGCCACGGTGGGCAAGCACACCAGGATCGTGCTGGGGGGGCGCGACATCTACCAGATGTCGGATGCCGAGGTGCGCAAGCTGCGCGGCAACGACGTGTCGATGATCTTCCAGGAGCCCATGAGCTCGCTGAACCCGGTCTATACGATCGGCCAGCAGCTCTGCGAAGTGCTGCACCTCCACAACCGCATCTCCCGGGCGGAGGCCATGCGCCGAGCCGAGAAGCTGCTCGAGGAAGTGCAGATTCCGGAGCCCGCCGCCCGGCTCCGCTCCTACCCGCATCAGCTCTCGGGCGGGCAGCGGCAGCGCGTGATGATCGCCATGGCACTCGCCAACCGGCCGGACATCCTGATCGCCGACGAGCCGACGACCGCGCTCGACGTCACCGTGCAGGCGCAGATCCTCAACCTGATCAAGGACCTGAAGCAGAAATACGGGATGGCGGTGATCCTAATCACCCACGACCTGACGATCGTCCGGCAGTTCTCGGACTACGTCTATGTGATGCAGCACGGCCGCGTGCAGGAGCACAACACCACGGAGGCCCTGTTCCAGAACCCGCAGCACTCCTACACGCGGCACCTCCTGGCCTCGGAGCCCAAGGGGCAGGCGAAGCCGATCGCGGCGGATTCCCCGACCATCCTCGAAGGCGACAAGGTGCGGGTGAGCTTCACGCTGAAGCGCGGCGGCGTGTTCAAGCCGGATTTCTTCCAGCTCGTGGCCGTGGACAGCCTGTCGCTCAATCTCAGGCGGCACGAGACGCTGGGGTTGGTGGGGGAGTCCGGCTCGGGCAAGACCACGTTCGGGCAGGCGCTGATCCGCCTGATCGGCAACCAGGGCGGGCAAATCTTCTTCGACGGCCAGCCGATCCACGACAAGAACCGCGAGCAGATGCGGCCCTTGCGGCAGCGCATGCAGATCGTGTTCCAGGACCCGTTCGCCTCGCTCAACCCGCGCATGAGCGTGCGGCAGATCCTCGAGGAGGGGCTGATCGTCAACGGCATCGGCGCCAATGGGCGCGAGCGGGTCGACCGGGTACGCGCCGCCCTGCGCGACGCCGGCCTGCCCGACACCATCCTCAACCGCTTCCCGCACGAGTTCTCGGGCGGCCAGCGGC
>JAEYTN010000525.1 GCA_023433985.1 Pseudomonadota bacterium
CCCAGGTGCAGCATCTTGGTGCCGCTGTCGACCTGCTGGTAGCCATTCGAGATGGCGATGGAATAGAACTCGCCCGACGAGTTGTCGCCGCGCAGGATGCAGCTCGGGTACTTCCAGGTGATCGCCGAGCCGGTTTCCACCTGCGTCCAGCTGATCTTGGAGTTGTCGCCCCGGCAGTCGCCGCGCTTCGTCACGAAGTTGTAGACGCCGCCCTTGCCGTCCTTGTCGCCCGGGTACCAGTTCTGCACCGTCGAGTACTTGATCTCGGCGTCCTTGAGCGCCACCAGTTCCACCACCGCTGCGTGCAGCTGGTACTCGTTGCGCGCCGGCGCCGTGCAGCCTTCGAGATAAGACACGTACGAGCCTTCGTCCGCGATCAGCAGCGTGCGCTCGAACTGGCCGGTCTTGGCCTCGTTGATGCGGAAATAGGTCGAGAGCTCCATCGGGCAGCGGACGCCCTTGGGGATGTAGCAGAACGACCCGTCGGTGAAGACCGCCGAGTTGAGCGTGGCGTAGTAGTTGTCCGAAATCGGCACCACTGAGCCCAGGTACTGCTTCACCAGCTCCGGGTACTCGCGGATCGCCTCGGAGATGGAGCAGAAGATGATGCCCATCTTGTTGAGCTCGTCGCGGAAGGTAGTCGCGACCGACACGGAGTCGATCACCGCATCCACTGCCACCTTCGGCTGCTCGACGCCGGCCAGCAGCTCGCGCTCCTTCAGCGGCACGCCGAGCTTCTCGTACATCTCGATCAGCGCCGGATCGACCTCGTCCAGCGACTTCGGCCGGTTCGTCCCCTTGGGGGCGGCGTAGTAGTACATGTCCTGGAAGTCGATCTTGGGGTAGTGCACCTTGGCCCAGTTCGGCTCCGTCATGGTCAGCCAGCGCCGGTAGGCGTCGAGCCGCCACTCGAGCATCCACTCGGGCTCTTCCTTCTTCTTCGAGATGAAGCGGATCGTGTCTTCGCTTAGGCCCTTGGGGGCCTTGTCCGTCTCGATGGGCGTCTCGAACCCGTACTTGTATTTCTCGACATCGAGCGCGAGCACCTTCTCTACGGTGTCGTCCTCGATCTCTTCCTTCAGGGTCGGGATATCGTAACGGGCCATGTTCTTCTTCCTACGCTGCGACGCGGCGGGCCTTGTGCCGGCCGACCACTTCGCCAAAAGCCTTCAGGTATGCTTCCACGTCCTCGATGGTGGAGGACCAGCCGAAGCTGATGCGGAGCGCGCACTCACCTAGATCGGTGCTGACGCCCATTGCCGCAAGCACGTGCGACGCTCCGACCTTGCCCGACGAGCAGGCTGAGCCCGAGCTCACCGAGATGCCGGCCAGGTCGAGCCCCATCATCGCCACCGAGTTCTTCACGCCGGGGACGGCGAAGTTGCTAACATTGCCGATCCGGTCGGTCTTTTCGCCGAACACGACGAGGTCCGGCGCGATCATCCGCATGCCGTCCTCGGCAATGCGAACCAGTTCGCTGACATTGGCGCGGTAGAACCGGTCGGGAAACGCCACCGCCGCAGCGCCGAAGCCGGCAATCGCCGGAGCATTCTCCGTGCCGCCGCGCCGGCCGCCTTCCTGCCCGCCCCCCGGGATCAGCCGCACCTGGTCGGCATGGCCCTTCATCAGCAGTGCCGCCGAACCGACCCCGCCGCCGATCTTGTGGGCCGATATCGCCATCAGGTCGGGTGGGCGCGAGGCGAACTCCAGCACCATCTTGCCATAGGCCTGCGCCGCATCGACGAACAGGAAGTGCGGGCTCGGGCCCACCAGCATCTCGATCCGGTCCACGGGCTGGATCACGCCCGTCTCGTTGTTGACGAGGTGCACTGCAACCAGCAGCCGCATCCCCACCATGTCGGCATCCGCGATGGCGCCCGCGATCTGCTCGACCTTGATCAATCCATCGGCGTCGAGCCCGACCCGCTTCACCGGCAGCCCTGTCGCCTCGGCGGCCTTCAGCACGGCCGTGTGTTCGCCCTCCGAGACCACGATCGCATCGACGTTGAACGCCTTGGCCCCCGCCACGATCGCCTGCGTGATGGCCTCGGTCGCCGAGCCGGTGAACACCACCTGCTCGCGCTCGGCCCCGGCGAGCTTCGCCACCTCGGCTCGCGCCTTGTCGATCAGGCCCCGCAGCGTGCGGCCCTGCGCGTGAACCGAGGACGGGTTGCCGATCAGGTCCAGCGCACCAATATGCGCTTCCCGCGCCTCCGGCAGGAGCGGCGCAGAGGCATTGTGATCGAGATAAACCGTCTGTCGCGGCGTCGTCACGAGGAACCAACCCTGGTCTCGAATGCTCGCCTGCGACGCCGAGGCGCTTACAGGAGCCCGAAACAATTCTTGAAATCGGGCGCTCACTTTCTTTAGAAGGAGCGCTCACCAGCAACCGCCAGCGGTTGGAAACACCAATCGCCGCTTCGAAAACCAGTTTAGAATAATTCGAAACTGGAGTTTTCGGCCCATGTTTTAGGGAGCGGCGCACCGTTCGTCAAGCCGAGACACCGGCCCGCGCGCTAGGCATGAGCCCAGTGCATAGAGGTACGGCGGGCCAAGGAAACGCGTCATGCCAGAAGTCATCTTCAACGGACCCGAAGGACGCCTCGAAGGGCGCTACCAGCAGGGCAAGGACCCCAACGCCCCGATCGCCATCGTGCTGCACCCGCACCCCCAGTTCGGCGGCACGATGAATAACCAGATCGTCTACAACCTGTTCTACAT
>JAEYTN010000543.1 GCA_023433985.1 Pseudomonadota bacterium
CCAGTAGGGGGCCGTGGACTATTGACGACACCTGACGTGACCATCGACCCTCTCCGCACGGGGACGCCGCCGGCGCCCCCTTTCATTGTCGGCCGCACCATCAGCAAGGCCTTCGGCGGCGCACAGGCGCTCCGGGACGTGTCGCTCGACATCAACCCCGGGGAAGTGCACGGCCTCGTCGGCGCCAACGGCGCTGGCAAGTCCACCTTCATCAAGATTCTCGCCGGGCTCGTCACCCCGGACACGGGGACGATCGAGATCGATGGCCGGCCTGCCGAGATCGGGAACCCGCATCGCGCCAGCACCCTTGGCATGAGCTTCATCCACCAAGAGCTGGCCTTCGTCCCCGGCATGAACGTGTTGCAGAACATCATGCTGGGCCTGCCAAAGAAGTCGCGCTTCGGCATGATCGACTGGCGTGCCATTGCGCGCGAGGTGACCCCAATTGCCCAGCGCGTCGGCATCACGGCGCCGCTCACCGCAAACGTCAAAGGCCTGTCAACGGCCGAGAACTGGCTCATCAACATCGCCCGCGCGCTGGTACGTAAGTCGCGCCTCATCGTCATGGACGAGCCCACGGCATCCCTTTCCGCCAGCGAAAGCGAGAAACTCTTCGCCATCATCCGCGACCTCTCGGCGTCAGGCGTGGCGGTGCTCTACGTCTCCCACCGACTCGACGAGATCCTGAACCTCTGCGATCGCGTCTCCGTGTTCCGCGACGGCCGCTCGGTTGCCGGCTTCACGAGGGCGGAGCTGACTCGCTCAAGGCTGGTCGAAGCCATCGTCGGCCACGCTGTCACCTCAGGCGCCGGCCTCGTTCGTGGCGGCCCGTTCAAGGATGTCGTGCTCAAGGTCGAAGGCCTGTCCCGTCCGCCGCGCGTTCGCGACGTGAGCTTCTCGCTGCACCGCGGCGAAGTGCTCGGCATCGGCGGCCTCGTGGGTGCCGGCCGCACTGAGCTCGCGCGGCTGCTCTACGGCGCCGACCGGCCCGCATCCGGCACCATGGAGCTCGACGGCCAGCGCCACGCACCACGCACGCCTGCAGCAGGCGTCAGCGCCGGACTGGGGCTCGTCCCCGAGGAGCGGCGCACCGAGGGCCTCGTCCTGTCGAAGAGCCTCGCTTTCAACCTCGGCCTCGCCAACCTGGAGAAGGTGGTGATGGGCAGATACCTGCCCCTGCTCGCCCCCAGGGCACAGACCAATCTCGCGCTTGAGACGATCCGGGAGCTGTCGATCAAGACGCAGGGGCCGAACACGCCGGTCGGTCGGCTCAGCGGTGGCAACCAGCAGAAGGTGGTCATCGGCCGCTGGCTGCAGCGGGCGCCCAAGGTGCTGATCCTCGACGAACCCACGCGCGGGGTCGACATCGGCGCCCGCGCCGAGATTCACCGCCAGATCCGCGAGCTGGCGCAGGGCGGCATGGCCGTGCTCGTCATCTCGTCGGAGCCGGAGGAACTGCCTGACCTTTGCGACCGCGTGCTGGTGATGGCCGAGGGCCGGCTGGTGCGGGAGCTCGCGGGCGCCGAGGTCACGCGCAAGGCCATCGTCGAAGCAAGCTATGCACAGGCCGAACGGCCGACCGAGGGAGTGCCCGCATGACCAGTCTCACATCCAGCGATCGCCGCCTCTCGCCGCAGGCCCGCACGGCGCTCGGAGTCTTCGCGCGCTACGGCACCATCCTCGGCCTCGTGGTGATGATCATCGTCTTCTCGATCCTGTCGCCGCGGGCCTTCCCCACTATCGGCAACTTCACCAACGTGCTCAACCAGGCCTCGCTCGCCATGATCATTGCCGGCGGCCTCACGCTGGCCGTTGTCGTGGACGAACTCGATCTCTCTATCGGCTTTGCCGCGAGCCTCCACGGCGTGCTGGTCACCGGCCTGGTCGTCCACGACAAGATCCCGATCCCGCTCGCCATCATCATCGTGGTCGCGCTGGGCGCCATCATCGGGCTGGTGAACGGCTTTATCGTCACCAAGATGAAGGTGAACTCGGTGATCGCGACGCTCGGTGTCGGCACCATCCTCACCGGGCTCGCCTTCGCCTACTCGGCCGGTGTCCCGATCGTTGCCGGCGTGCCCGAGAGCTTCCTGCAGTTGTCGCTTGGCCGCTGGCTGTTCGGCATCCCCAACAACATCGTCATCATGGTCGTGGTTCTCGGCCTGCTCTGGGTCCTGGTGGAGCGCACTTCGCTTGGCCAGGAAATCCAGGCGGTGGGCGGTAACGCCGCGGCAGCGCGGCTCGCCGGCATCAATGTCGATCGCATCAAGACAGTCGGCTTCGTGATCTCCGGCATGTGCGCGGCGCTCACCGGCATCCTGCTCGCCTCGCGGCTGGGCAGCGGCACAACCAGCGCGGCGGATTCCTACCTGCTCACGGCCTTCGCGGCGGTATTCCTCGGGTCGGCGACGCTGCGCGACGGCGAGTTCCACGTGCTCGGCACGCTGGTGGGTGCGCTGATCATCGCCTTCGGCTTCAATGGCCTCAACATCTTCGGCGCTCCGACCTTTTCGCAATACGTGTTCCAGGGTGCCATCCTGATCGTCGCGGTGGGGCTGTCGAGCCTCGGCCGCATCCTGGCTGAGAGTTGAGGGGAAACCAGCATGTCCGATGCACTTTGGGACATCCACGTCATCGAGTATGCCCGGTCGCAGGACCAGCCCTGGGTCGACCTAGTGGCCGGCATGGCGAAGGATGGCGGCGTGGACCTGCCCTTCTCCTTCATCCTGGCGCAGGGCGGCGGGCGGCGGGTGCTGATCGATACCGGCTTCATGCAGGATGACCACAGCTTCTCACGCAAGTTCGGCGTGCCGAACTGGATTTCGCCGGTGCGCATGCTGGGCGAGCTCGGCATTACTCCCGGCGACATCACCGACATCGTCATCACCCATGCGCATTTCGACCACATGGGCTCGATCGCCGAGTTTCCCAACGCGCAGATCTACATCCAGAAGAGCGAACTGCTGTCCTGGTACGAGGCGATGGCCCTGCCCCGCCAGTTCGGCTACCTCACCGCCATCATCGATCCGGACAACCTCCGCACCGCGTTCGATGCCTCGGTCGAGCACCGTCTCACGCTGGTCGACGGCGACCGGGACAACCTCTTCCCCGGTCTACACGTGCGCCTCGGCAGCGGCCACACCATCGGCCAGCAGTTCGTGATCCTCGAGACCGGCCGCGGCCGTATCGTCATCTCGGGCGACTGCGTCTATTCCTCGCGGCAGCTCACCGGCCACCGGCACGACGGCGTCTATGCGCCGCTCAACAACGCCACCGGCAGCGTGTGGGAGCAACTCAAGACCATCGACCGCATCAACACCGAAATCGGCGGCGACCTCGGTCAGCTCATCATCCTGCACGACGTCGACCGCTGGCAGGGCCTGCCGGTCGTCAAGGAAGTGGAGGGCTTTCGTATCGTGAAGGCCGCCTGAGGCTCGTCAGTGCGCCTTGCCCTGCCGATGTCTCAGCGCGTCGAGCGCCAGCGCTGCCGGAACCGACACCGCCAGCGGCAGCTCGTGCCTGCCCTGCCTACGCTCCTCCTGCGCTGCCAGGTAACCCGCCATCCACTCGGGACTGCGTTCGTCCTTACCATCGCCCTTCCCGTCTCCCGCAGCGGCACCTACCGTGTCGGCCATCGTCGCATCGCGAGTACCAAGCGGCGTGTCGACCCCGACCGTCGAGTCCCTGGCCGTCTGGTGCTCAGCCTCCGAGTTGAGCTCGGCGCCCACGATCACCACGGTGCAACAGATCCACACCCAGGTGAGGAAACCGATCAGCCCGCCCAGCGAGCCGTAGGTCTTCTCGAAATTGGCAAAGCTGGCGGCATACCAGGAAAACAGCGCCGAGACCGCCGTGATCACCACCACTGCGAAGATCGCGCCCGGCGTGATCCACCGCCACTTTGCCCGCTTGCGGCTCGGTCCGAAGCGATAGAGCGCGGCGAGCCCCGTCACCAGCACGACGGCCAGCACGACATAGGCGGCGATCTGCACCAGCCACTCGGTGCCTTCGCCGAGCCCGAGGAAGCCGAGCACCAGCGGAGTGCCCAGCACGCAGGCGATCATCAGCACCGCGCCCATCACCCCCGCGAGCGTGAACAGCAGCGCCACAAGGTTGAGCTTGAAGAAGCCGCGCTGCTCCTCCTCGTCGTAGGCAACGTTCATCGCCTCGAACAGCGACTTCACCCCCGAGCTCGAGCTCCAGAGCGCCAGCGCCAGCGAGACGCCGAGCGCCAGGCCCAGCGTTGGCGCATCCTGCGATACGAACCGAGACAGCTGTTCTTCGATGATGCTGCGCCCGCCCTCCGGCAGGTAGGCCGCCACCTGCCCCACATGCTGCTGCACCGTCGCCGGGTCCGCTACCAGCCCGTAGATCGAGATGATCGCCGTTAGCGTGGGGAACAGCGCCAACAGCAGGAAATAGGTCACTCCGGCGGCGATCAACGTCACGCGGTCCTGGCCAACTTCCTTCAGCGTGCGCATCAGGATGTCCCACCATCCCCGCGGCGGGACCTCGACGGGGCTCGCTGCCTGCCGACCCCGCCCGGATTCGGTGGCTCGTCGCGCGCTGAGATCGGTAATTTTCGCCTCCTGCCGGCTGGAATAGGGATGTGCATCCAATAACCATCGCGCACCCGGCTGGTTGCGGCGCAGCCTAGAGCTCCGGCTCGCGGGGCGGACGCCCGACCTGCATCGCCACCTGCACCACGTCTCCCACGGTCACTCCGATAGCTCGGCGCACCTTGTCCTTCAGCGGCAGCAGGTAGGTGCCGTCACGGGGAAACAGCGAGGTGGTGAAGCTCATGTCGCCGATCGCCGCCTCGACCGGGATCACGCCCCAGCCGTAGGTCACGGCCTTCTTCACCCGGGTGATCTCGGCCGCCGCGTCATCCGGCAGGCGAGCATAGTAGAACGGCGCCGGCCCGCGCCACTCGATCACGACGGCCTCGAACCCGAGTTCCACCCGCGCCTCCCCTCATCCGGCGGACCAGCAATGCCGCAGCCGCGAAGGCGTCGCAAGGGCTTACCCGCCGAGCCGCACCCCGTGATCGTCCTCGCCGATCAGCACCGTGCCGCTGGAAGCATCCACCAGTTCGCCCTTGGTGGTGGGATTTTTCGGGTAGGTCGTCCCGTCGAACCGCATCCGCCGCGCTCCATACTCGCCACCCCCGCCGCCGGCGGTGACGAACAGATCGCTCCAACCGTTGGTCCGGGTCCCGAGCACACCAATGGGAGCGTTGGCGATGGTCATCATCGCCAACGTCTCGTAGCCATCGGCCGCTGCCCGCATTACCCACAGGTTGCAGCCGCCGGTGTCGCACCAGCTCGATCCCATCACGTAGACGAGCGCCTCGTTCACCCCGTCATGGTCGAGGTCGGCAAGGGCCACCGCCACGTTGGCGGACATTCCTTCGGCGAGATCGGCCGCCAGCATCTCGTCGGCAACCCAGCCGAGCAGCTTCGCCTCCTCGTCGCCAGTGGCGACGCCCTGCCCTGCCAGCAGCGCCAAGGCCATGCCAAGCACCAACGCCTTCATCGCATTCTCCCACTTGCAGGCGCCCGGATGCCGCGCCGGCACTGAACCCGGGCTGAACGCGTTCCCCTAGCCCCCGCGCCACTCCCGGCTTAGGGTCGGCCCCATGTGCAACGACTACGAACAACATGTCGCCTACGCCGAGTATCAGGCTGCCGTCCGCGCCGCCGAGCTCGCCACCCCCGCAGCCGAAAGCGCTGCCGACCTGCCGCAGGCCGACGACGTCCGCATTGGCGACATGGGCCCGGTGCTCCGCGCCGCCGGCAACGGAGCGGAACTCATCCTGATGCGCTTCGGCTGGCCGCCACCGCGACCCAAGGCGCCGCCCACCTTCAATTTCCGCTCCGACGGCCGGCATTTCGACGGCTCGAAGCGTTGCGTGATCGTGCTTTCGGGTTTCTTCGAGTTCACCGGCGCCAAGTCTCCCAAGACCAAGCACCGTTTCTCGCTTGTCGACTCGTCGGTGATGGGCATCGCGGGACTATGGAGCGAAGACGAGGACGGCGCGCTGAGCTTCACCATGCTCACCACTGAGCCGGGACCCGACATCGCGCCGATACACGACCGTCAAGTGTGCGTGCTCCGCCCGGATGACTGGGGCCACTGGCTCTTCCTCACCAAGCCGGAGGCCGAGCTGCTGAAGCCACTCCCCGCCGGGACGCTAAAGGTCGAGACTGTCCGACCCTAAAGGAAACGCTCCGCCCGATACGGCGCAGGGTCGACGAACGGCGCCTCGCCGGTCATCATCTCAGCGACCAGTCTTCCCGTCACCGGCCCCAGCGTCATGCCGTGATGCGCGTGCCCGAAGGCGAACCAAAGCCCGTCGCGCCGCGGCGCCTTGCCGATGATTGGCATCATGTCGGATGTGCAGGGCCGAGCCCCGCGCCAGGGCGTGTTATCGAGCCGCCCGCCCAGCCCCGGCAGCACCTCGCGCGCCGCCGCCTCGGCCTTGTCGAGTTGCACGGGCGTCGAGGCCGCATCGCGCTCGGCGAACTCGGCGCCGGTCGTCAGCCGCACGCCCTTCGACATCGGCGCCAGCAGGTAGCCGCGCTCGGCGTCCTGCACCCAGTTGCCCAGCGGTCGTTCCGGCTGCCCATAGTGCATGTGGTAGCCGCGCTTCACCCCGAGCGGCAGGCGATAGCCGAGGCGCGACGTCAGGTCACCTGCCCAGGGGCCGAGCGCCACTACCGCTTCGCGCGCCTCGATCCCACCGGCCAGCGCCCACCCGGCGCCCTTGCGTTCGAGGGCCATCGCATCGGCCTGCACCACTGTGCCGCCGAGCTTCTCAAAGAGAGCCCGATAGGCCTTCACCAGCGCACCCGGATCGCGAATATTCCACGGCTCCGGCCAGTACAGCGCACCGACCACGACGTCGCCGAGCGCCGGCTCCCGGGCAGCCATGGCCGTCCCGTCCAGTTCCTCGTGCTTCACCCCGAACTCGCGTGCCAGCTTCCGTACGTCGGCGAAGACGGCGTCGCGCTTCTCGGCCGTGCGGAATATGCGGTACCAGCCCTTCTTTTCGACCAGCCCGCTCGCTCCCGCCGCCTCGATCAACGGCGCATGCTCGGAAAGGCAGTGCCGGATCAAGGGCTCGTAGCTGCGCTTCACGCGCTCGTAGTTGTCCGGCCGCGAAGCCCACCAGTACTGCGCCAGGAACGGCGCAATCCGCGGCAGCGCCAGTGGGTGGTAGTGCATGTCAATGCGGTCGTTGCGCCCGTAGCGCAGGATTTCGCCCAAGTCCTGCGGAAAGGCATAGGGGGCCACGCCTTCGCGCTGGATCAACCCCGCATTGCCGTAGCTCGTCTCCTCGCCCGCATCCTTGCGGTCGACCAGCACCACGGTGCGCCCACGCTGCGCCAGGTGAATGGCGACGCTCACCCCCACGATGCCCGCGCCCAGCACCAGACAGTCAGCCATACGAACAGTCCTCGAGATTCTCGTTCACGCGAGCCTAGCCCGCCGCCCGGTCAGGCGCATCAGCGCAATGGTCGCGGTAGGCAGCTCTCATATCCGTGAACGAATGCTGGCAACCGGCAGCGACCACCTCAGTTGATCTGATCAGGTCGTGCGTCCTCCCCCTCGCCCGGCTTCACATCTCAACCAGAGCAAACCCCGCGGGAGCCGCAGCTCCCCGAATGGAGGCGTAATGACACGCTCGCTCCTAGCCCTCTCCCTCGCCCTCCCAATGCTGGCCGCTCCGGCGCTCGCCCAGCCGCCGACGAAGGGGACGACGCACACGTTCGTTGACCCTATCTTCTCCGGCACGGTGTTCTGCGACTCATTCGAGGAAGTCCACGCCATCGCCACCGCCGACGAGCCGGTCGCCGTGTTCCAGGCCTATTTCACCAGGCGAAACGCGCAGAACGAACCGATCTGCGCCGCGTTGATGACTACCGGTGAGGTGCTTGACGTTCGTCCGCTCGGCGTCATGGAGCGAGCGCGACGACAAGCGCTTCAACGCGTGGGCCATCGAGGCCAAGATCGGAAACTTCACCGGTTTCGCGCTCTACCTTGAGGCGCGCGCCGACATCATCGCGTGACGCAGCATCTCCCGCCGGTCGCCGACGACTGACTTGCCGGTGCACAACGATCGGGCATAGCATCCTTCCATGCCCGAAACCTCCGCCGGCATCCTCCTCCATCGCATCGGACCTGCCGGGCGCGAGGTCTTCCTCGTGCATCCCGGCGGCCCCTTCTGGGCAAGAATGGATGAGGCGGGCTGGTCCATACCCAAGGGCCTGATCGACCCCGGCGAAGATGCTGAAGCCGCCGCCCGCCGGGAGTTCGCCGAAGAGGCCGGCGCTGTACCTCCCGGCCCGCTGACACTTCTCACCGAACTCCGCCTCGCCAGCAGCAAGCGGCTGATCGCCTACGCGCTCGAGGGCGACTTCGACCCCGCGCACGTAAAGTCCAACCTCTTCGAAATGGAGTGGCCGCCGCGCTCCGGGCGCACCCAGAGCTTCCCGGAAATCGACAGGGCCGAGTGGTTCAACCTCGCAACGGCGGAGATCAAGCTCCACCGGGGGCAGCGCCCCCTGATCGAGGCGCTGCGCCGTCATCTTGACTAGCCTGCCCTATTCGGCCGGCCAGTAGCGGTCCGAGCGGAAGTCAGCCGGAATCGGGGTCAGCCGCCCCAGCGCCTCGGCCGTGAACTCGACCTTCAGCTTGAAGTACCTGAGCCAGTCCGGCATCGCGCGGCCGGTCATGAACTCCCGCACGGCCGCCTCGTCGAAACCTGCTGCCTTGATGCGCCGCGCCGCCTCGCGCCGCACATCCTCAGGCGTCGGCACGCCGCCGGCGCGCCGTCCACCCTCGATCACTACCAGTCCCATTCAGTCCCCGACCGGAATCGCCCTACCGATCCTCGCTCCACATTGCCGAGAACTCCACCGCGCCCGCAGCGGAGTCCACCACTGCCTAGGCTGCCGCAGCTTGCTTGCCGAGCAGCGCCTCGATCGGCCTGGCAATGTCGGCAGGCTCCACATCCGAGCCGAACCGCGTCACGGTGGTACCGGTGCGATCGACCAGGAATTTGGTGAAGTTCCACTTGATCGCCTGCAGCCCCAGCAGCCCCGGCGCCTTGCGCTTCAGCCACTGGTAGAGCGGATGCGCGCCACGCCCATTGACCACGACCTTAGCGAACATCGGAAAAGTGACGTTGTAATTGAGGTCGCAGAAGGCGGCGATCTCGGTCTCCGTGCCCGGCTCCTGTGCGCCGAACTGGTTGCAGGGGAAGCCCAGCACCACCAGCCCGCGATCCTTGTACTGCTCGTAGAGCTTCTCGAGACCGGCATACTGAGGGGTAAAGCCGCACTTGCTGGCCACGTTCACCACCAGCACCACCTGGTTGCGGTAGGCCGAAAGCGACTGCTCCGTCCCGTCGATCAGGCGGGCAGAAAAATCGTAAAGCATCGTCACGGCAACAACTCCGGTCAGGGCAATATCCCTGCCCTAGTCCTCGCGCTTCAACTCGTCCAGTCGCTTTTGCGCGATTTCGCCGAGCGCCTTCGCCCGTTCCTTCTCCGCCTTGGTCCGCCCGAACTTCACCCGGTTCTCCGCCGCCGCCTGCTCCTTGGCAGCACGCGCCTTGGCCTTGCGAGCCTTGGAGAGGGAGAGGATGTCGGCCATCACACCAACCGGCTCTGCACCACCGCCGCCTCGATGAAGCTGGCGAACAGCGGGTGCGGTTCGAAGGGCTTGCTCTTCAGCTCCGGGTGGAACTGCACGCCGATGAACCAGGGGTGGTCGGTGCGCTCCACGATCTCGGGCAGCTTGCCGTCGGGCGAGACGCCAGAGAACAGCAGGCCGTTGGCCTCGAGCACCTTGCGGTAGTTCATGTTTACTTCGTAGCGGTGGCGGTGCCGCTCGTTGATCCGCGTCGTGCCGTAGATGACGGCGACGCGGGAGCCCTTGGCGAGTTGCGCCGGATACGAGCCGAGGCGCATGGTGCCGCCGAGGTCACCCTCGGACGAACGCGTCTCCTTCTCGTTGCCCTTGGTCCACTCGGTCATCATGCCCACGATCGGCTCCTTGGTCGGGCCGAATTCCGTCGAGGACGCGTTCTTGATACCAGCGGTATTGCGGGCCGCCTCGATGCAGGCCATCTGCATGCCGAAGCAGATGCCGAAATACGGCACGTCCTTCAGCCGCGCGAACCGCGCCGCCTGAATCTTGCCGCCCGAGCCGCGCTCGCCGAAACCGCCGGGCACCAGGATGCCGTGGATATGCTCGAGATAGGGCGCAGGGTCCTCGTGCTCGAAGATCTCGGAATCGATCCAGTTGAGGTTGACCTTGACCCGGTTCGCGATACCACCGTGCTGCAGCGCCTCGCTCAGCGACTTATAGGCGTCCTTCAGCCCCGTGTACTTGCCGACGATGGCGATGTTGACCTCGCCCTCCGGGCTGTGAAGGCGGCTCGACACTTCCTGCCACGCCCCCAGTTCCGGCTCCGGCGCATCGGTGATGCCGAAGGCAGCGAGCACTTCGCGGTCGAGCCCCTCATGATGGTAGGCCAGCGGCACGTCGTAGATCGACGCCACGTCGAGGCCCTGGATCACGGCGCTCTCGCGCACGTTGCAGAACAGCGCCAGCTTGCGGCGCTCGGACTGCGGGATCGGGCGGTCGCAGCGGACCAGCAGCACGTCGGGCGAAATGCCGATGGACCGCAGCGTCGCTACCGAGTGCTGGGTCGGCTTAGTCTTCAGCTCACCGGCCGACGGAATATACGGCATGAGTGTCAGGTGCATGTAGACGGCGTGGCCACGCGGGATGTCGTTGCCGAACTGGCGGATCGCCTCGAAGAACGGCAGGCCTTCGATATCGCCGACGGTGCCGCCTACTTCCACGAGCACGAAGTCGAAGTCCTCGTTGCCGTCGCGGATGAAATCCTTGATCGCGTCGGTCACGTGAGGGATCACCTGCACGGTAGCGCCCAGATAGTCGCCGCGGCGCTCCTTGGCGATGATATCGGAGTAGATCTTGCCGGTGGTGATGTTGTCGCGCTTGTTGGCGTGCCGGCCGGTAAAGCGCTCGTAGTGCCCGAGGTCGAGATCGGTCTCGGCGCCGTCATCGGTAACGAACACCTCGCCATGCTGGGTCGGCGACATCGTGCCCGGATCGACGTTGAGATACGGGTCAAGTTTCCTCAGGCGGACCTTGTAGCCGCGTGCCTGCAGCACCGCGCCGAGCGCCGCGGATGCGAGACCTTTGCCCAAAGAGGAAACCACGCCACCGGTGATGAAAACGTACCGAGCCATGGGCCTTCACCTTATGCGGTCGAAACCGTGATTCACAAGGGCAGCTCCGATCACTTGTCGCCGCCCCACACAAAAGAAGAAGGGGATGTTGCCATCCCCTTCCCTGGTTCGCTGTCGCGACCGCCTAGTTGGCCGGCGCCGCGGGTTGTTCCGTTGCCGGCGCCTCGGCCGGAGCCGCCGGCGTGGTCTCGCCGGGAGCGGCAGGCGTTTCCGCCGCCGGCACGGGGAGGCTCGAGTCGGTAGCCGGAGCCGCCGGGGCCGTACCTTCCGCCGGCGCAGTCGGCGCCGTGTCGGTCGGTGCAGCCGGAACCGGCAGGTCGCCCGACGACTGCTGCTGCATCTGCTGCAGCGCATCGAGCACTGTCGTCGGCTGCTCGCCGCCCTGCACCGCCCGGTCGAGGATCGAGTCCGTGCCGCGATCGAGTTCGGAGAGGATGGTCAGCCCGATGGCCGTTGCGAAGAACAGCGCCGCCAGGATTGCCGTGGTGCGGGTCAGGAGGTTGGCCGAGCCGCGCACGCTGATGAGCCCGGTGTTGGAGCTCGTCCCCATGCCGAGGCCGCCGCCTTCCGAGCGCTGCAGCAGGATCACCGCGATCAGCGCGAGCACGATCAGCAGGTAGGCGACGATCAGAATATTGGCGAGTGCGCCCATCGGGACCTAACGTTTCAATGTCGAACGGCGCGCCTAATACACGCGCGCCATCGCAAATGCCAGCGTGAACCGTCGCTTCGTTGACAAGCGCGGCCCCGCCTTCTCTCAGACCGCCGAGATAATGGCGTGGAAGTCGTTTGCCAAGAGGCTTGCACCGCCGACCAGCCCGCCATCCACGTTGTCGATGGCGAGAATCTCCTCAGCGTTGGCCGGCTTCATCGAGCCGCCATACAGGATGCGCGTGTGCTCGCCCGCCTCGCCGAAGCGTTCGGTGAGAAGCTGCCTGATGGTGCCGTGCATCTGCGCAATGTCCTGCGACGTCGGCGTTAGCCCCGTGCCAATGGCCCAGACCGGCTCGTAGGCGATAACGATGCCGAGCTGGCCGATCTGCTCGGGGACGGACTTGGCAAGTTGCCCGGCCACGATCTCCTCGGCCCTGCCGCCACGGCGCTCGGCCTCGGTTTCTCCTACGCAAATGATCGGGATCAGCCCGGCGGTCATCGCCGCCACGGCCTTGCCGCGCACGAGGTCGTCAGTCTCGCCATAATCCGCCCGACGCTCGGAATGCCCGACGATGACGTACTGCGCGCCCGCATCGGCCAGCATCTGGGCGCTGATATCGCCGGTATGGGCGCCGCTGGGCATCGGATGGCAGTCCTGCCCGCCGGTCACGATCCCGCTCGGCGCCGCGATCGAGTTGAGCTGGTGGAGCAGCGTGGCGGGCGGGCAGATGGCAATGGTGCAGCGTGGCCGCTCGCCGGTCGCCAGCATCTCGGCCAGCCGCTGCACCTCGCCCAGCGATGCGCTGGTGCCGTTCATCTTCCAGTTGCCCGCGATGAGGGGCGTAATCTCTGCCGTCACCTTCATGCTCCGCTACTTGCCTATCGGGGGCGTTTGCCATAACCCCCGTTGCCAACGTGCCTTGCGGCACAAACTCGACCCTGTCTAGTATCCGCCGCCCGCAAGGCGCCCGGACGCCATTGGAACTGCTTGATGCTCAACATCTTCCGCTCGATCACCAAAACCTGGTTCGGCAGAATCCTCGGGGTTTTCCTGATCATCGGCCTCGCCGGCTTCGGCATTTCCGAGGTGATCGGCACCCTGGGCAGCAACACCATCGCCACAGCTGCCGGCACCGACATCTCGGCGCGTGATTTCCAGCGGGCCTACCAGGACCAGCTCAACCTCTTCATGCGCCAGAACGGGCGCCTTCCCAGCAACGAGGAAGCCGTCGCCGCGGGTATCCCCGGCGCGGTGGTGCAGCAGCTCGCCCAGCAGGTCGTGATCAACCGCTTCGCGCAGGACCTTGGCCTCGGGGTCTCCGAGGACAAGCTGGGCGAAATGGTCCGCAGCGACCCCAGCTTCGGCAACACGCTGGGCGTGTTCGATGCCGCGACCTTCAAGGCCGTGCTGCAGAACAGCGGCTTCACCGAGGCTGAATATTTCGAACTGCAGCGCAATGCCTCCCGTCGCCAGCAACTCGTGGCTGGCCTGTTTGCCGGCTCACCGACGCCCGATGCGGCGCTCGACCTCATCTCCCGCTATGCCGGAGACAAGCGCACCGTCGACTACTTCGTGCTCAACGCCACATCGCTGCCTCCGGTTGCCGAACCGACCGAGGAGGAGCTTGCCGCCTATCTGAGCGCCCATCAGACCGAGTTCCGTACGCCCGAGACGCGCACGGTCGATATCGTCGTTCTCTCGCCCGAGACGCTGGCGGCCACCAAGACCATCCCCGACGACCAGATCGCGGCCGAATACGAGCGCACCAAGGAAAGCCGCGTGACGCCCGAGCGGCGTGCCATCCGGCAGGTGGCGCTCGCCACGCCGGAACTGGAGAAGGCCTTCACCGACGGCAAGGCGGCCGCCACACCAGTCGGCCAGATTGTCACCGCTTCAGCGGTCGCGCCAATCGATCTGGGCCTCCGCGCCAAGGCCGAAGTCACCGATACCTCGCTCGCCGAAGCGGCCTTCTCGCTCGCCAGCACCGACGACTTCGCGATCATCGAGGGTATCGGCGGCGCCAAGCGTGCCATCTTCGTCACCGAGATCCAGCCCACCCACGAGGAGTCGCTGGACGAGGCCCGCGACGAGATCGCAGCGCAGCTCGCCACCGCCGCTGCCCGCAACGAAGTCGCCGACATCCTCGACCAGATCGAGGAACTGCGCGCCGCGTTCCGGCCGCTGCCCGAGATTGCCGAGCGCTTCGGCCTCAAGGTCGCGAGCCTGTCTCTCACTCCCGGCGCGCCCGAGCTGGCAGATGTCACCGACATCCCCGAGGATTCGCGCGCCAACGTTGCGACGGCAGTGTTCCGGGCCGAACAGGGCGCCCTGACGCCCGCCGTGTCGCTCGGCTCCAACCGCAACGTCTGGTTCGATCTCAAGTCGGTGGAACCGGCCCGCGACCAGACCCTCGCCGAGGTGCGGGACGCCGTCGCCGCTGCCTGGACCGAGCAGAAGACCGCCGAGGCGCTGACTACCGAAGTGGCCGTTACGCTCGACAAGCTGCGCGCCGGCACGCCCTTCGCCGATGCGGCAGCGGAACTTAACCAGTTCCCCGTATTGAGCCAGCCTCTCACCCGCAATGGCGACGGCACCTCGGTGCTCAACCAGGCCGTGGCCGAGGCGATCTTCGCCGGCGGTCCCGACCATTTCGGCGCCGCACTCAACGGCGATGGCGACCAGGTGATCTTCCGCGTGGTGGAAGTGACGCCTGCTACCACCGCCGACGCCGCCCCTACGCTGCAGCAGTTCATCGAGAACTCCACCCGCGACGGGCTCTATGCCGATTTCCAGCGCGGCCTGCTCGAAACCTCGGGCTTCCGGGTCAACCAGCAGGCGCTCCTCAACCTGTTGAGCCTGAACACGGCAGCGCAGTGATGGCCGACGAGCAGTTCAGCCGCTTCGCCGCGGCCTACGAGGCCGGCCGCGCGCAGATCGTCTACCGTCGCGTGGTCGCCGACCTCGAGACGCCGATCGGCGCCTACCTGAAGCTCGCCGACGGGCGGCAGAACACCTTCCTGCTCGAATCCGTGCAGGATGGCGCCATCCGCGGCCGCTATTCGATGATCGGGTTCGATCCCGACATCATCCTCAAGGTCGAGAACGGCAAGGCGAGCATCAACCGCAATGCCGGCCTCACACCCGACGCCTTCACGCCAGTCGACGACCACCCGCTCGACGCACTCCGCAAGCTGGTCGCCGAGAGCCAGGCCGAGGTCCCTCCCGGCCTGCCTTCCACCGCAGCCGGCATCTATGGCTATCTCGGCTACGACATGGTCCGGCAGATGGAAGTGCTGCCCGACCGCCACGAGGACGCGCTCGGCTTCCCCGAATCCGTGCTGATGCGCCCCACCGTGCTCGCCGTGTTCGATACCGTGAAGGACGAGCTCTACCTCACCGCGCCCATATACGTCCGTGAGGGCGTCACCGCCAAACAGGCGTGGGAATCGGCCCAGGGCCGCATCGACGACGCCGTCGGTCGCCTCGGCCGCACCCTGCCCTACACGGCCACGCCGCCCAAGCTCGACCGGATCGCCGTCCAGTCCAACACCACGCCGGCCGAGTATGCCCGCATGGTCGAGGACGCCAAGGAATACATCCGCGCCGGCGACATCTTCCAGGTCGTGCTTTCCCAGCGCTTCTCCGCCGATTTCGACCTGCCGCCCACCGCGCTCTACCGGGCGCTGCGTCGCACCAATCCCTCGCCCTACATGTACTTCCTCGATTTCGGGAAATTCGCCGTCTGCGGCTCGAGCCCCGAAATCCTCGTGAAGGTGGAAAAGGGCAACGTCACCATCCGCCCCATCGCCGGCACCCGCAAGCGCGGCGCCACGCCCACGCGGGACAAGGAACTCGCGGACGAACTGCTGAGCGACCCCAAGGAGCTCGCCGAGCACCTGATGCTGCTCGACCTTGGCCGCAACGACGTCGGCCGGGTCGCGAAGATCGGCACCGTGAAGGTCACGGACAAGTTCTTCCTCGAGTACTACTCGCACGTCATGCACATCGTCTCGAACGTGGTGGGCGAACTCGATCCCGCCAAGGACTTCGTCGATGCGCTCTCCGCCGGCTTCCCCGCCGGCACCGTCTCGGGCGCCCCGAAGGTACGGGCGATGGAAATCATCGACGAGCTCGAGAAGACCCGCCGCGGCATCTACGGGGGCTGCGTGGGCTATTTCGGCGCCGACGGCACCATGGATACCTGCATCGTGCTGCGCACCGCGATCGTCTCGGACGGCAAGATCTACGTGCAGTCGGGCGCCGGCATCGTTGCCGACAGCAAGCCCGAACTCGAGCAGCTCGAATGCGAAAACAAGGCCCGCGCCCTTTTCAGCGCGGCCGAAGAGGCTCTACGCTACGCTGGAGAAGCGAGGGTCGGACAATGACGATGACGAGGCGATGGCGGCGCTGGTTCTGATACTTCCATTCCAGCTTTCGTTGGAATGGCTAGCTGCCTAGAACTGGCCAAGGGGAGCCCCAGATATGCGCCTGCTCGTCATCGATAACTACGATAGCTTCACCTACAACCTCGTCCATTTCCTCGGCGAACTGGGTGCGGACTCGACCGTGAAGCGCAACGACAAGATCACCCTCGACGAGGTTGCGGCACTCCGGCCCGAAGCCGTCGTCCTGTCGCCCGGCCCGGCCACGCCCGACACCGCCGGCATCTGCCTGCCGCTGATCGCCCGCTTCGCCTCGACGACGCCGATCCTCGGGGTCTGCCTTGGACACCAGGCGCTCGGCCAGGCCTTCGGCGGTGACGTCATCCGCGCGCCAGAACTGATGCACGGCAAGACCAGCGCCATCAACCACACCGGCAAGGGCCTGTTCCGGGGCCTCAATTCCGGCTTCGAGGCAACGCGCTACCACTCGCTGATCGTCAAGCCCGAAACCCTGCCCGACACCCTCGAGGTCACCGCGTCCACGGCCGACGGCCTCATCATGGGCATGCAGCACCGGCAGCATCCGAGCCACGGGGTGCAGTTTCACCCCGAGAGCATCGCATCCGAGAACGGCCACGCGATCCTCCAGAACTTCCTCAACCTCGCCCGTGACTTCAACCTGAAGAAGGCCGCCTGATGGATATCAAGGCCGCACTCAACAAGATCGCGTCCCGCCAGGACCTGACCGGCGAGGAAATGCGCGCCGTCATGACCACGATCATGGACGGCAACGCCACCCCGAGCCAGATCGGCGCCTTCCTCATGGGCATGCGGGTGAAAGGCGAAACGGTCGGCGAGATCGCCGCCGCCGTCTCCATCCTGCGCGAGAAGATGGTGCCGGTTGCTGCACCCGAGGATGTCATCGACATCGTCGGCACCGGCGGCGACGGCGCGGAAACGCTCAACATCTCCACTGCCTCGGCCTTTGTCACCGCCGCCGCAGGCATCCCCGTAGCCAAGCACGGCAACCGGGCGCTGAGCTCGAAATCCGGCGCATCCGACGTTCTGGTCGCTCTCGGCGTCAAGCTCGACCTGAGCCCCGAAAAGATCAGCCAGTGCATCGCGGAAGCCGGCATCGGCTTCATGTTCGCGCCGGCCCACCATCCGGCCATGAAGCATGTGGGTCCCACCCGCGTGGAGATGGGCACCCGCACCATGTTCAACCTGCTGGGCCCCCAGTCCAACCCGGCCGGCGCCCGCCGCTATATGCTCGGGGTGTACGACAAGCGCTGGGTGGAACCTGTCGCCGCCGCGCTCCTCGCCAACCGCGCCGTCTCCGCCTGGGTCGTGCATGGAGCCGACGGGCTCGACGAACTCTCGACCACCGGGACCAGCTTCGTCGCCTCCATCAGGAACGGCGACCTCCGCAGCTTCGATGTCAGCCCGGAGGATGCCGGCCTGCCCCGCGCCAGCCTCGCCGACCTCAAGGGCGCCGACCCAGCCTACAATGGCGAGCGCATGCGCGCCCTGTTCGACGGTGAGCGCGACGCCTACCGCGACATCGTGCTCTACAACACCGCCGCCGCCCTCGTGGTCGCCGAGAAGGCGCCGGACCTGAAGGCCGGCGTCGCAATCGCTGCCGATACCATCGACTCCGGCAAAGCCCGAGCCAAGCTCGACGCGCTCATCGCCGTCTCCAACAGCTGACCCACCACGGATCAATGGCCGACATCCTCTCCCAGATCGAAACCTACAAGCGCGAGGAAATCGCCGCGGCCAAGACGCTGCGCCCCTGGAACGAGGTCGTCGCCCAGGCGCATGACGCGCCACCGGTCCGCCGGTTTCTTTCCGCGCTCAAGCGCAAGCGCACCGAGGGCAAGTATGCCCTCATCGCCGAGGTAAAGAAGGCCAGCCCCTCCAAGGGTCTGATCCGCCCCGACTTCAACCCGGCGGAACTTGCCCGCGCTTACGAGCTGGGCGGCGCCGCCTGTCTTTCCGTCCTCACTGACCGCCCGAGCTTCCAGGGTGCGCCGAGCTACCTGATCGAGGCGCGTGCCGCCACAGGCCTGCCGGTGCTGCGCAAGGACTTCCTGTTCGAAACCTACCAGGTGGCCGAGGCCCGCTCCTGGGGCGCCGACTGCATCCTTATCATCCTCGCCGCCGTCACCGACGACGTGGCCCGGTACCTGCTCGACGCCGCCGAGGAATGGCGCATGGACGCGCTGGTGGAGGTGCACGACCAGATCGAGCTCGACCGCGCCCTCGGCCTCAATGCCGAGTTCATCGGCATCAACAACCGTAACCTCCGCACCTTCGAGACAACGCTCCAGACCTCGATCAACCTCGCCGGCGGCGTGCCGGACGGCGTCCATCTCGTCTCCGAGAGCGGCATCACCACCCACGAAGACGTCTACCGCTTGGACCGCGACGCCAATATCGGCACCTTCCTCGTCGGCGAAAGCCTGATGCGGCAGGATGATGTCACCGCGGCCACCTTCAAGCTGCTGAACGGCTGATGGCTCTCACCCACCTCAACCAGAAGGGCGAGG
>JAEYTN010000601.1 GCA_023433985.1 Pseudomonadota bacterium
GGGTGGCGGTGTCGAAATCGTCGAGATTGAGAAAATGCCTCGGGGTGGTCATCAGACCTCTCCTCTTGTGGGGCTTCCTGCTTGGGGAACGTGCCGGGCATCGGCTGCTGTCCGATGCCCTCCGGCCGTCCGGCAATGGTCAGGCGGTGGCGTCGATGGCCTCGAAGGCCGCGGCGAGCTTGTTTGCCGCCTCCTCGATCTCCGCCTCGGTGACGATCAGCGGAGGCAGGAGGCGCAGGACGTTCTCGCTGGCACCCTGGGCCAGCATCTGGTGATCGTCACGCAGGCGGGCGACGAAATCGCGGACCGGCGGCGTGATCTTGATGCCGGCAAGCAGGCCCTTGCCGCGGATCTCGGTGACATATTGCGGGAAGCGCTGCTGCAGCTGCTGCAGGTGCCAGGCGAGCTTGGCGCCCATCTGCTCGACATGGTCGAAGAAGCCGGGGGCGAGCACCTTGTCGAGCACGGCATTGCCGATGGTGCAGGCGAGCGGATTGCCGCCATAGGTCGAGCCGTGCGTGCCGGGAACCATGGACTGGCAGACGTCGCCCTTGGCGAGGCAGGCGCCGAGCGGGAAGCCGCCGCCGATGCCCTTGGCCACCGCCATGATGTCGGGTTCGATGCCGGCCCACTCGTAGGCGAAAAACTTGCCGGTACGGCCATAGCCACACTGCACCTCGTCGAGGATGAGCAGCATGCCGTGCTTGTCGCAAAGCGCGCGGAGGCCGCGCATGAAGTCGGCGGTCATCGCGGTGACGCCGCCCTCGCCCTGCACCGGCTCGATGAGGATGGCGCAGGTCTTGTCGGAGATCAGCGCCTCGACGGCCTGCAGGTCGCCAGGGGCGGTGTGCTTGAAGCCTTCGAGCGGCGGGCCGAAGCCTTCGAGGTAGCCCGGGTTGCCGCCCGCGGCGATGGCGCCGAGGGTGCGGCCGTGGAAGGAGCCGGTGAAGGCGATGACCTCGTAGCGGTCCTTCTCGCCCTTGGCCCAGAAGTAGTGCCGGGCCGTCTTGATGGCACACTCGATCGCCTCGGTGCCCGAATTGGTGAAGAACACCGCATCGGCGAAGGTGTTGTCGACCAGCCGCTGACCCAGCCGTTCCTGCTCGGGAATGGTGAAGACGTTAGAGGTGTGCCAGACCTTCTCGGCGGCGGACTTCAGGGTCTCGACCAGATGCCGATCGCCGTGGCCGAGCGCATTGACCGCGATGCCGGCGTGGAAATCGAGATAGGGCGTGCCGTCCTGCGCGAACAATCGCACGCCCTCGCCCCGCTCGAAGGCGAGGTTCGACCGGGCATACGTGCCGTACAGCGCAGACATTTGAGCACCCCTTTCATGGGCCAGGACCGGGACTGTTGCAAAAGCCCCACAGAAACCAAAAACGCGCTGCAATTGGCGGCGCGTTCAGTGTTTTCCATATGCCTTTGTGGAGCGTTCAAGTCAACGGAGCGGCCTCAAGTGCCTGATTTGACTCAGGCTTCGGCGGGGTTGTGCGCATAGCCTTGTTTTCCCCGTGTAAAACCGGCCCGAGTCTTGATCGCGATTCCGGGACCCGTGTAAGATCAAGGTGTTGGGACACGAGATATCGTGTGGCGGACCCAGCGGACCTACGATGTGTAGCGTTTGAGGCTATCGTCCTGGCGATGGCAGGGTAGCGGAGTCCGCCAGATTCCTCCATGCGGTTAGGAGCTGGATTGTTGATGGGCTGGACTGAAGAGCGCGTCGAGCTGCTCAAGAAACTTTGGCTTGAGGGGCTGAGCGCCAGCCAGATCGCCGGAGTGCTTGGTGAAGGCGTTACCCGCAACGCGGTTATCGGCAAGGTGCATCGGCTGAAGCTGAGTGGCCGGGCGAAGCCGGCGAGCTCGGCCCCGCGTGTGCGCCAGGCGCCGCGGCCGGCGGCCCGTCGCGTTGCATCGCCCTCGAGCAGCGGCGGCATGCGCAGCAATAGCGGCTTCGGTGGCGGCGGCGGTGGCGGCAGCCTTGGCGCGGCGAGAACGGCACGCCCGATGGGCGGCGGCGCGGGCGCGGCTATCCAGGGCGCCACGGCGCTGAAGATGGACGAACAGTTCGCCGTGGAGATGGAGCTGGCGCCGCAGGCCGCCGAGCTGTTCATCCCGGTGGAGCAGCGGCTCAGCCTGCTGCAGCTCAACGAGCACACCTGCAAGTGGCCGATCGGCGACCCGCTGACGCCGGATTTCTACTTCTGCGGCCAGCACTCGGACGAGGGCAAGCCTTACTGCGAGTTCCACTCGCGCCGGGCCTACCACCAGCTGGACAAGAAGAAGCGGTGACGCACCGCAACTGGGAGCAGTTTCGAGGCCGGGCGGAAGCTCGGCCTTTTCGTTTTTCGGCGGAGAGACGGCAATGGCGACGAAGACGACCTATGTGGCGCTGCTGCGTGGAATAAACGTGGGCGGCAAGAACAAGGTGCCGATGGCGGCGCTGAAGGAGCTGCTCGAGGAGATCGGGCTCGAGGACGTCCGGACCTATATCCAGAGCGGCAACGCGATCTTCCGCTCGAGCCTGGCGGCGAAGACGATTGCACGAAAGATCGAGGCGGGACTGACCGGCAAGTTCAAGCTCGACGACGACCTGATCAAGGTGCTGGTGCTGAGCCACGCGCAACTGAAGGCCGTGGTGGAAAAGCGGCCGAAGGGGTTCGGCGACGAGCCGGGCAAGCACCATAGCGACGCGATCTTCCTGATGGAGATCGACGGCGACGAGGCCTTCGCGGTGTTCGCGCCGCGCGAGGGCGTGGACAAGGTGTGGCCGGGCGAGGGCGTGATCTATTCGCAGCGGCTCAGCGCCGAGCGGACGAAGAGCCGGCTGAGCCGGATCGTGGGGACGGCGCCGTACAAGTCGATGACGATCCGAAGCTGGGCGACGACGATGAAGCTGCTGGAGTTGATGGAGGGGGAGTGAGCCGCGGGCTACGCTGATAGCGCCGGTAGAAGGTCGTGCCGGGCACCCAGGGCGCTTGGGGCCGCCCCCTCCACCGCCTTCGGCGGTCCCCCTCCCCCGCTTTGCGGGGGAGGACCCTGT
>JAEYTN010000626.1 GCA_023433985.1 Pseudomonadota bacterium
GCGACGGCACGGTGGAGGCGGTGATCGCCGGGGAGAATGGCGCGGTCGATCGCCTGCTGATGACGCTGCGGGTCGGCCCGCCGGCGTCCGATGTCGCGGGGATGCGGATTGTCCCATACGGAGAACCGGTCGCGTCCGGTTTCGCCGTGCTGCCGACGGCCTGATCAGGCGAGGCGTTTGAGGTCGATCAGCCCGGCAGCCGTCGAGCGGAAGCCGCAGCCTTCGTAAAAGCCCGTGAGGTGCGGTTCGTAGTCGACGTGCAGCCAGTCGGCGCCGCGCGTCTTCGCTTCGGCCGCGACGAGGCGGACCAGCTCGCGGGCGATGCCGCGGCGCTGGAACTCCGGATCGACCGTCGTATCGAGCAGGAAGGCGTGGACACCGCCATCCCAGGCGACGTTGACGTAGCCGACGACGCGGTCGCCCGCATAGGCGCAGGCGTGCACGAGGCTTCGCGCGAGGATGAAGGCGAGGTCGCCGCGCCACGGGCTGCCCCTGGCGGCGGTCCACATCGGCTGCAGTTCTTCCTCGGAGGGGAACGGGTCGATGCGGTAGCCGATTTCAGTGGTGGGCATGCGGCGTGTCGCCTGCGAGGCTCGCGATGATCGGACAATCGGGGCGATGGTCGCCGTCGCAATTTTCGGCGAGATGGGTGAGGGTGTCGCGCATTTCGCTCAGCAGCGAAATCTTGCGGTCGAGCTCGGAGATATGGCCGAGGGTGAGGGCCTTCACTTCGGCGCTCTCGCGCGCCTGGTCGCCCCAGAGGCGGAGCAGGTCGCGGATTTCCTCGATGGAAAAGCCAAGATCGCGGGCGCGGCGGATGAAGCCGAGCCGGTGGATGTCGTGATGGCCGTAATCCCGGTAGTTGCTTTCGCGCCGATCGGCCGAGGGAATGAGGCCGATCGACTCGTAGTGCCGGATCATCTTGGCGGAAACGCCGGTAAGCCTTGCGGCCTCGCCGATCTGCATGGGAACACCTATCTGCACAATGTGCTTGACCTTACCATGATGGGAAGGTGCAGAACAGGGCAAAACTGGAATGGAGCCCGACGATGGATACTCACGCGCACCACCACCATCCTGCCCCGGCCGGAGGCGCGCCGACGCGCGACCCGGTATGCGGGATGACGGTCGACATGGAGAAGACCCAGCACAAGACGAGTTATCACGGCCGCGAGATCGGGTTCTGCTCGGCCGGGTGCAAGGCCAAGTTCGAGGCGGCGCCGGAGGCGTACCTCAGCGCGACCGATCCGGTTTGCGGGATGAAAGTGGACCGGACGACCGCCCAGTGGATGCTGAAGCATGAGGGGACGCGGTACTATTTCTGCTGCGAGGGGTGCCTGAAGAGCTTCGAGGCCGATCCGGGCAAGTACCTGAACGCCAAGCCGTTCGAGTTGCCGGTGCGGGGGATGGCGAACGCCCCATCCACCAACTCCGGCGGTTCCCCCGGCCACGGCGGTGGTCATGCCCAGCACGGACATGATCATCACGGGCACCATCACCACGACCACGGTGCACAGCCGGTCGATCCGGCATCGGTGCCGAAGGGGACGTTGTGGACGTGCCCGATGCATCCGGAGATCGTGAAGGACGGGCCGGGGGATTGTCCGATCTGCGGCATGGCGCTCGAGCCGATGGTGGCGTCGCTCGACGACGGGCCGAACCCGGAGCTGGTCGATTTCACGCGCCGGCTGTGGGTGAGCACGCTGCTTTCGGTGCCGATCCTGGTGCTCGCCATGGGCGGCATGGTGGGGATGCCGGTGCGTGAGTGGATCGGCGAACCGCTGTCGAGCTGGATCGAGCTGGCGCTCGCGACGCCCGTTGTGCTTTGGGCCGCATTCCCGTTCTTACGGCGGTTCTGGACCTCGCTTCGCAACCGCTCGCCCAACATGTGGACGCTGATCGGGCTCGGGGTGGGTGCGGCTTACCTGTTCTCGGTGGTGGCGGTCGTCGCGCCGGACGTGTTCCCGATGAGCATGCGGCACATGGGCAATTCGGTGCCGGTCTATTTCGAGGCCGCGGCGGTGATCGTGGCGCTGGTGTTCGTGGGGCAGGTGCTGGAGCTGCGCGCCCGCGACGCGACCGGCAAGGCGATTCGGGCCCTGCTCGACCTTGCGCCGAAGGTGGCGCTCAGGATCGAGGGCGGGCGCGACGTCGAAGTGCCGCTATCCGAGGTGCATCGCGGCGACAGGCTGCGGGTGCGGCCGGGCGAGGCGGTGCCGGTCGACGGCGAGGTGGCCGAGGGGCAGAGTTTCGTCGATGAATCCATGCTGACCGGCGAGCCGGTGCCGGTGGAGAAGGTCGCGGGCGAGCAGGTGACGGGCGGCACGCTCAACGGGCAGGGCAGCTTCGTGATGACGGCGACGCGCGTCGGAGCGGAGACACGGCTCAGCCAGATCGTCGAACTGGTCGGCAAGGCGCAGCGCAGCCGCGCCCCGATCCAGGCGCTGGCCGACAAGGTGGCGAACTGGTTCGTGCCGCTGGTGGTGCTGATCGCGATCGGCGCCTTCGCGGCGTGGATGATCTGGGGGCCGGGGCTGGCCGAGGCGATCGTCGCGGCGATCTCGGTGTTGATCATTGCCTGTCCCTGTGCGCTGGGGCTGGCAACGCCGATCTCGATCATGGTCGCGACCGGCCGGGGCGCGCATGCGGGCGTGCTGGTGAAGGACGCCAAGGCGCTCGAGGGCTTTGCGCGCGTCGACACGCTGATCGTCGACAAGACCGGCACGCTCACCGAGGGCAAGCCGACGCTCGACCAAGTGATCCCGGTGAAGGGCGTCGACGAGGGGTTCGTCCTCTCCGTCGCAGCGGCGCTCGAGAAGCACTCGGAACATCCGATCGCGCATGCGGTGGTGGCCGGCGCCGAGACGCGCGGCGCGCGGGTCTACGAGGCGGACGGGTTCACCTCGCTGACGGGGCGCGGCATCAAGGGCAATGTCGGCGGCAGGCCGGCACTGATGGGCAATGTGCGGCTGCTGCGCGAGCAGGGCATCGAAGTCGACGACAAGCTCGCGGCGCTCGTCGAGCAGCAGGCGGCATCGGGCAAGACGGCGATCCTCGTGGCGCATGACGGGGCGGCCATCGGCCTCGTCACCGTCGCCGACAGGATCAAGGCCGGGGCGAAGGCGGCGATTGCGGCGCTGCGCGAGGA
>JAEYTN010000628.1 GCA_023433985.1 Pseudomonadota bacterium
GCCAGGGCGGGTCTTCCCCGTCACGGATCTGCCGCTTCTCCTCCCGGGTCAGCCGCTGCTTGGGCGCTTCCACGATGGAGGCATCGACGATTTGCCCACCCAGCGCGAAGTAGCCGCGCTCCTTCAGGTCGTACGCCTCCGGTAAGCACCGCCTTGGCAAAGTAGGGGCCGGCGTCTGAGGTTTGCGTGGCGCGTCATCGCGCGGACGCAAACGAGTTGCAAACGTCATGGCTTACCAGCGGGTCGAGGTTCTGACGGGAACGGAGCGGCGGCGGACCTACACGCCGGCGGAGAAGGTACGGATGGTCGAGGAGGCGTTCCGCCCCGGCGTGGTGGTGACGGAGGCGGCCCGCCGGCTGGGCGTGCACGAAAGCCTGCTGTACCGCTGGCGGGGGCTGATGAAGGCCACGGGGGCCGTCGTGGCCGAACCGTCCAGCTTCGTCGCGGTGACCATCACGCCGGAGCCGACCCTAACCGAACCGCCGGTCGTGGAGCCCCCTGGGCCATTGCCGCTTCCGGCCGCGCCGGCCACGCGCCCGGCGGTCCTCGAGGTCATCTTGCCCAGCGGGGCACGCTTGCGTCTGGAAGGGCCGGTCGACCCGACTTTGGCGGCGGCTGTCATCGGTGCCCTGGCATGATCCCGGTGCCGAGCGGGGTGCGGGTCTGGCTGGCCACCGGGCACACCGACATGCGCAAGGGCTGGGCGAGCTTGGCGTTGCTGGTGCAGGAACGCTTCGCCCAAGACCCGCACAGCGGCCATCTCTTCATCTTCCGCGGACGCCGCGGCGATTTGGTGAAGATCATTTGGCATGACGGCCAGGGCAGTTGCCTGTTCATGAAGAGGCTGGAGCGGGGCCGTTTCATCTGGCCCACGCCGGCGGACGGCGCGGTATCGATCTCGGTCGGGCAGATGGGCTATCTGCTCGAAGGCATCGACTGGCGCAATCCGCAGAAGACTTGGCGCCCCGAGACCGCGGGGTGACTGCGACACGGTGAATCGACGGACCGGTTCAGGGGGGATTGCGGCGGTTCGACGGCGCGATCCCAGGTAAACTGGCTCCATGACCGCCACCCTGCCCGACGACATCGCCCGCTTGCGCGCCGCCTTGGCGCAGGCCGAGGCACGGGCGGACGCGGCGGAAGCCGAAGCGGCCCGGGCCAGGGCGATGGCGTCGAACACCGAGGCGCTGATCGCCAGCCTGAAGCTGGAAATCGAGAAGCTCCGGCGCGAACTCTACGGCACGCGCTCCGAGCGCAAGGCGCGCCTGCTGGACCAGTTGGAGTTCCAGCTCGAAGAGCTGGAAGCAACGGCCAGCGAGGACGAACTGGCGGCCGAGCAGGCCGCCGCCAAAACCACCGCGGTGACGGCCTTCACCCGCAAACGGCCATCGCGCCAGCCCTTTCCCGACCACCTGCCGCGTGAGCGCGTCGTTGTGCCGGCCCCGGCGAGTTGCCCGTGCTGCGGCTCGGACAAGCTGTGCAAGCTGGGCGAGACGATCACCGAGACGCTGGAGGTGATCCCGCGCCAGTGGAAGGTGATCCAGACAGTGCGGGAGCGGTTCTCCGGGACTGTCAGGAATTCCGTGTACGGGCCGGTTGTGATCAGACGAGTGTGAACCGGTCCTCGAAGAGGATGGCGAGCTGAGCGCGGGCCATGCCCCATTCTCGTGGCGGCATCTTCCAGTCTTTGGTCGCCAGGTTCAACACCAGATACAGCAGCTTCATGGCGCTCTCATCGGTTGGGAAGTGACCGCGGGTGCGCACCGCCCGGCGCAGCTTGGCGTTCAGCGCCTCGATGGCGTTCGTCGTGTAGACGATCCGGCGGACGTCATCGGGGAAGGCGAAGAAGGGGATCACCGCCGCCCAGTTCCGCCGCCACGCCATGGCGATGGCCGGGTACTTGCTGCCCCAGGGACCGGCGGCGAATGCCTCCAGGGCCCGCTCGCCGGCGTCGGCATCGGTGGCCCGGTAGATCGCCTTCAGCGCCGCGGCCACCGCCTTGCGCTCCTTCCAGGACACGAACTCCAGCGAGTTCCGGATCAGGTGAACGATGCAGGTCTGGACCTGGGCCTGCGGGAAGACGGCGGTGATCGCCTCGGGGAAGCCCTTGAGGCCATCGACGATGGCGATCAGCACGTCCTCCACCCCGCGGTTCTTCAACTCGCTCATGACGCGCAGCCAGAACTTGGCGCCTTCGGTCTGCTCGATCCACAGCCCGAGGATCTCCTTGGTGCCGTCCGGCCGGACGCCGAGCGCGACGTGGACGGCCTTGTTGCGCACCGTGCCCTCGTCACGCACCTTGACGCGCAGGGCATCGAAGAACACCAGCGGGTAGACGGGCTCGAGCGGGCGCTCCTGCCATTCGGCGACCTCGTCGAGCACGGCGTCGGTGACGGCGCTGACCAGATCGGGCGACACCTCGATGCCGTACAGCTCGCGTAGATGCCCTTGGATCTCGCGCACGCTCATGCCGCGGGCGTACATCGAGACGATCTTCGCGTCGAAGCCCGGGAAGCGGCGCTGGTACTTGGCGATGAGCTGCGGATCAAACGTGCCGAGCCGGTCGCGTGGCACGTCGATGGCGATCTTGCCGGTGTCGGTGAGCACCGTCTTGCGTCCATAGCCGTTCCGGCTGTTCGGCCGGCCATCGGCTTCGCCGCTGTCCAGGTGGTGGTCGATCTCGGCGTTTAGTGCCCGCTCGGCGAGCGCCTTCTTCAGCTCATCGAGCAGGCCGTCCTTGGCGAAGGCCCTCTTCGGATCGGCCCCGGCGAGCAGTTGATCGAGCAGCTGGTCCGGGATGCTGGGTGCTTTGCGTCGTGCCATACGGGGCCTCCTGCGGTCCCTCGGTTATGGCCCGTACACGGAATTCCTGACAGTCCCCCAACCTCGCCTACAATTTCCGACGCCTGATCTGGCTCGAGGGGCGAACTGTGCCCGTATAGCGCCAAAACCCCACATATTTCCACATTTCTAGCCAAGATCAGGCCATCAACCCCCGAAGAGCGCTG
>JAEYTN010000023.1 GCA_023433985.1 Pseudomonadota bacterium
AGGTGGCCGTCCAGCACCAGCCCGCCGCCGATGAACGAGCCGATGAAAACGTAGAGGTAGTCCGGGTAGCGGCTGCCGCTGCCGAACATCAGCTCGGGGGCGCAGGCCGCGGTGATGTCGTTGGCGAAATACACCGGCCAAGGCACCTCCGCCGCGATCAGGGCGCGGATGTCGATCTCGCGCCAGGCGTCGATCTCGGCCTTGGGTGCCCCCATTTCCTCGTGCCAGGTCCACATCTCGTAGGGCGCGGCGATGCCGAGCCCGGCGATGCGCGAACGCAGGCGCCCCGGCACGTCCGACAGCAGCGTCTCGATCCCCTCGCGGGCGAATTTAACGATGCCCCCGGGGGTAGGGTAGGGGTAGGTCTTGTGCAGCAGCCCTAGCGTCTCGCCGGTAAAGTTGATGAGGTAGAGGTCGACCGAGCGGCGCCCGACCTTCAGCCCGAAGCTCAACGCTCCCTCGGGATCGAGCGAGTAGGGCACCAGGGGCTGCCCCACCTTGCCGCGCTTGGGAGAGCCCCGCCGGAGCAGCCCGTCCGCCTCGAGGCCGTTCATCACGTTGGAGATGGTCTGGGGGCTGAGCCCCGTCATCCGGGCGATATCGGCCTTGGGCAGTTCCCCGTGGCGGCGCACCAGCGAGAGCACCAGCCGCTCGTTGTAGAGGCGCACGCCGGTCTGGTTCGTGCCGCGGCTCTGGGTGCCGGCCCGCGCTGGAACCTCCTTGCCTCCGGCGCCTGCCACCAAGCTTCCGGCCCTCCTCGACGATTGCGTTGGTCAACAACCCGGCGCTCGCCGGACAGCGTCCCCATGCGCCGTCCACGTCCAAAACGCAATCGATTACAGGGGTTTGAAATCCCCTCCCGGACAAAAGACTGAACCCCGCACCGGCTGCCTGTCAATTAATAAATCAAGTGGATTAATTTATTGACAGGCCGGAGCCGATGCGGTGATTATCTTTCCGGTTCGGGGAGGAGGGCGCCCAAGACGGGTGCACCCCGTCCTTCCGCCGGGGCTGGATTCAGCCGGCCCGACGGATGTGCAACATTCGGGAGGACTTCATGGGAAGACTCGGTTTTCTCAAGGCGACGCTTGCCGCGGGCATCGTGGTAGGCGCCATGGCCGGTGCGGCCTTCGCGCAGGAGGTCACGGTCGGCCTCATCACCAAGACCGAAACCAATCCGTTCTTCGTCAAGATGCGTGAGGGCGCCGAGGCCAAGGCCAAGGAGCTCAACCTCAAGCTGATCACCGCCGCCGGCAAGTTCGACGGCGACAACGACGCGCAGGTCGCCGCCATCGAGAACCTGATCTCGGCCGGCGCAAAGGGCTTCGCCATCGTTCCCTCGGACTCCAAGGCTATCGTGCCGACTATCCAGAAGGCCAAGGACGCAGGCCTGATGGTGATCGTGCTCGATACGCCGCTCGATCCAATGGACGCCGCCACCGCCACCTTCGCTACCGACAACCGCAAGGCCGGCGAGCTGATCGGCAAGTGGGCAGCCGGCACCTTGGGCGACGCAGCCAAGGACGCCTCGATCGTGTTCCTCGACCTCGCCACCAACCAGCCGACCGTCGACTACCTGCGCGACCAGGGCTTCATGGCCGGGTTCGGCATCGACGTGAAGGACCCCAACAAGTACGGCGACGAGGATGATCCGCGCATCTGCACGCACGAAATCAGCCAGGGCGACCAGGAAAAGGGCCGCACCGCGATGGAGAACGCACTGCAGAAGTGCCCGAACGTCAACGTGGTCTACACCATCAACGAGCCTGCCGCGGCGGGCGCGTGGGAAGCGCTGAAGGCCGTCGGCAAGGATGACGGCTCGGTGATGATCGTCTCGGTCGATGGCGGCTGCCCGGGCGTCGCCAACGTCAAGGCCGGCGTCATCGGCGCCACCTCGCAGCAGTATCCGCTGAAGATGGCCTCGATGGCCCTCGAGGCTATCGCCTCCGGCAACCTGCCGGAGATCGATGCGGCCGCCGGCTTCCTTGATACCGGCGCTACGCTGGTCACCGACAAGCCGGTCGAGGGCGTCGAGTCGATCGACACCACCAAGGGCGCCGAACTCTGCTGGGGCTAAGGCGCGCCTGAAGCAAACGGCAGTCCCGTCCGGTCGCGGGGCTGCCGCTCTGTTATTCGGTCCTGACGGGGAGAGGGACGTATGAGCGACGACGCCGCCGGCTCGGCCACAGCCGAACGCGGGCTGAAGGGTTCCGCCAACGAGGTCGCCAGCTTCGAGGAGGAACGCCGCGGGCCGATCTGGCACCTGCAGGCCTTCCTCCACTCCTATCCCACCTCGATCCCGCTGATCGTGCTGCTCGTCGGCGTGGTGATCTTCGCCGTCGCTGCGCCGGGGAAGTTCCTGTCGCCGCTCAACCTCTCGGTGGTGCTGCAGCAGGTGACGATCGTCGCCATCTTGGGCATGGCGCAGACGCTGGTGATCCTCACGGCCGGCATCGACCTCAGCGTCGGCCTCATCATGATCCTCTGCCACGTGGTCATGGGGCGCACCGCCGTAGTGTTCGCGCCGGCGATCTCGGCGTGGCTGCAGGCCAATACCGGGCTCTACATCGATCCCCTGGTCATCGTCATCGCCTCGTTTCCGCTGGGCCTGATCGCCGGCTTCGCCTGCGGCATGCTGAACGGCTTCCTCGTCACCGCGCTCAGGCTGCCGCCCTTCATCGTGACGTTGGGCACCTGGTCGATCTTCGGGGCGCTCAACACCTTTTACTCCAACTCCGAAACCATCCGCTCGCAGGACATGGAGGCGGCAGCGCCGTTCCTCCTGTGGCTCGGCAAGCTGTTCAAGCTCTACGATATCGGCCTCTTCCTGGGGCTCGACCTGCCGTGGCTGCGCGGCTGGGTGGTGACCTACGGCTCGGTGCTGATGATCGTGCTCGCCGTCATCCTCAGCTACATCCTGGGGCGCACCGCCTTCGGCCGCCACGTCTACGCCACTGGCGACGACCCGGACGCGGCACGGCTCTCGGGCATCAACACCAACCGAGTCCTGCTGGCGGTCTACGCGCTCGCGGGCTTCATCTGCGCCATCGCCGCCTGGGTGCTGATCGGCCGCATCGGTGGCGTCAGCCCGCAGGCGGGGCAGACCGCCAACCTCGACTCGATCACCGCCGTGGTGATCGGCGGCACCAGCCTGTTCGGTGGGCGCGGCTCGATTGTGGGCACGCTGTTCGGCGCCTTGATCGTGGGCGTGTTCCGCAACGGTCTCGCTCTCTCCGGCCTCGCGCTGCTGTGGCAGGATTTCGCGGTGGGCGTCCTCATCATCGTCGCCGTCACCATCGACCAGTGGATCAGGAAGATTTCGGCATGAGCGACGCGACCGGCACCGGCGTGCCCTCCGGCAACGCCAGCGACATCGTCCTCGAGGCACGCGGTCTCGCCAAGCGCTACGGCCGCGTGGTGGCGCTCGACCACGCCGATTTCGAGCTTCGCCGCAACGAAATCCTCGCCGTGATCGGCGACAACGGGGCCGGCAAGTCCACTCTGATCAAGGCGCTCTGCGGCGCCGTGATCCCCGATGCCGGCGAAATCCTTCTCGAAGGCCAGCCGGTGCATTTCCGCTCGCCGATGGATGCGCGCAATGCCGGCATCGAGACCGTGTACCAGAACCTCGCCCTCAGCCCGGCGCTGAGCATCGCCGACAACATGTTCCTCGGCCGCGAGCTCAGGAAACCCGGCTTCTTCGGCAACGTGCTCCGCCGTCTCGACCGCTCGAAGATGCAGAGAATCGCCCGCGACAAGCTGAGCGAACTCGGCCTCCTCACCATCCAGAACATCAACCAGTCGGTCGAAACCCTGTCCGGCGGCCAGCGCCAGGGCGTCGCCGTGGCTCGCGCCGCGGCGTTCGGCTCACGCGTCGTCATCATGGACGAGCCGACGGCCGCCCTCGGCGTCAAGGAGAGCCGCCGCGTGCTCGAGCTGATGCTCGATGTAAAGCGGCGCGGCCTACCCATCGTGCTCATCTCGCACAACATGCCGCACGTGTTCGAGGTGGCCGACCGCATCCACATCCACCGCCTGGGCAAGCGCATTGCCGTCATCAACCCCAAGGACTATTCGATGTCCGACGCCGTCGCGATCATGACGGGCGCGATGAAACCGCCGCAGCCCGTGGCGGCCTGATTGAGATACGGGTTGGGTAGTGAGTAGCGAATAGCGAGTGGGAGCGCACAAATTCCCTAATCGCTACTCCCTATTCGCTACTCCCTATTCGTTACTCGCTCCGAGGAGACACCATGACCCTGCAGCGCGCCCTGGTGCTGGAAAAGCAGCACGAACTGAAGATCCGCGACATCGACCTGCCGGCCGATCCCGGCCCTGGCGAGGTGAAGATCAAGCTCCACACGGTGGGCGTCTGCGGCTCCGATGTGCACTATTACACCCACGGCCGCATCGGACCCTTCGTGGTCAATGCGCCAATGGTGCTCGGCCACGAGGCGGCGGGCACGGTGGTCGAGGTCGGGGCAGGGGTGACCCACCTCAAGGTCGGCGACCGCGTCTGCATGGAGCCGGGCGTGCCCGACCCCAATTCCAAGGCGTCGCGCCTCGGCATGTACAATATCGATCCCGCCGTCACCTTCTGGGCTACCCCACCGATCCACGGCGTGCTGACGCCCTTCGTCGTCCACCCGGCCAACTACACCTTCAAGCTGCCCGACAATGTCACCTTCGCCGAAGGCGCCATGGTCGAGCCCTTTGCCGTCGGCATGCAGGCCGCGACCAAGGCGAAGATCACCCCCGGCGACACCGCCGTGGTGATGGGCGCGGGTCCGATCGGCACCATGGTGGCGCTGGCGGCACTCGCCGGCGGGTGCTCGCGGGTCATCATCTCCGACCTGGCGCAACCCAAGCTCGATATCGCCGCACAGTACCAGGGCATCATCCCGGTCAACATCCGCGACAAGAAGCTGGTCGACGAGGTGAACGCGCTCACCGACGGTTGGGGCGCCGACGTCATCTTCGAGTGCTCCGGCTCGCCCAGGGCATGGCAGGGCATCATCGACGTCGCCCGCCCGGGCGGCACCATCGTGGTGGTCGGCCTGCCGGTCGAGCCGGTCGATTTCGACATCGCCTCGCTGAGCGTGAAGGAAATCACCATCGCTTCGGTATTCCGCTACGCCCACCAGTACGACCGTGCCATCGCGCTCATGGCCTCGGGCCGCGTCGACCTGAAGCCGCTGATCTCCGAGACGTTCCGGTTCGAGGACTCGATCAAGGCTTTCGATCGCGCGGTGGAAGCGAGGCCGACGGACGTGAAGCTGCAGATTCTGATGGACGCGTGATCTGGACTTACCCCTCACCCGGCGGCTTCGCCGTCACCCTCTCCCCAGAGGGGCGAGGGGAGGTCCGTTGGTTACTCTGCGTTTGCCAGGGAGGCCTTCCCTCGCCCCTCTGGGGAGAGGGATGCCCGGCAGGGCAGGGTGAGGGATAAGTAGCCGAGGGGCACTCATGGACCTGAATCTCAAATCCAAACTCGCCGTCATCACGGGCGGCAGCGTTGGCATCGGGCTCGCGGTGGCGAAGGGGTTTGCCGCCGAAGGCGCCCGCATCCTCATCACCGCCCGCAACCGGGAGCGCGTCGACGCCGAGGCGGCCGAAATCCGCGCCACCTACGGCGTCGAAACCCTCGGCGTCGCGGCCGACGTCGCCACCGCCGAAGGCTGCAACGCCGTCATCGCCGCGGCGGCCGAGATGGGCGGCGCCGATATCCTCATCAACAATGCCGGCACCGGCTCGAACGAAACCATCGCCGAAGCCGACGACGCCAAGTGGCAGTACTACTGGGACCTGCACGTCATGGCGGCCGTGCGCCTCGGGCGCGGCCTCGTCCCGCAGATGAAGGCCCATGGCGGCGGCGTCATCCTCCACAACGCCTCGATCTGCGCCGTCCAGCCGCTCTGGTACGAGCCGATCTACAACACCACCAAGGCGGCGCTGATGATGTTCTCAAAAACCCTCGCCAACGAGGTGGTCGGCGACAACATCCGGGTCAACACGGTCAATCCCGGCC
>JAEYTN010000129.1 GCA_023433985.1 Pseudomonadota bacterium
GGATTGTTGAGGCGTCGGCGACCGCGGCGCTCCTACTCCTCCCCCTTCTTCGGCTTTCCCTTCGCCATGCGCCCCTGCCGCAGGTGCATGCGGTCGATGGAAGAGATAACCCCGCGCAATGTGCGGATTTCCTGGCCGGAGAGAGTGGCCCGCGTAAAGATGGCGCGGAGGTTGTTGACCATGGTCGGGCGCTTGTCCTCGGTCTTGAAGAAGCCGCTGCGATCGAGCGTTTCCTCGAGGTGGCCGAAGAGGCCGAGCAATTCCTCGCGCGGCGCGGCGGGATCGAGGCCGCCGGCGAAGGGCAGCACTTCGCCCTTGTCGGCCTGGCCGCGCCACTCGTAGCTCATCAGCAGCACTGCCTGCGCGATGTTGAGCGACGCGAAGGCCGCCTCCACCGGGAAGGTGACGATGGCGTCGGCGAGCGAGATTTCCTCATTGTAGAGGCCCCAGCGTTCGCGCCCGAACAACAGCCCCGCGCCCTTCCCACCCGCGATGTGGCTGACGATGCGCTGCGACGCCTCCTCGGGACCGTAGACCGGCTTCTGCAGGTCGCGCTGCCGGGCCGTGGTCGCGAACACCATCGAGAGGTCGGAAATGGCTTCCTCGAGCGTGGGGAAGATGCGGACCTTTTCGATCACATGGTCGGCGCGTGAGGCGGCGGCGATGGCACGCTCGTTCGGCCAGCCGTCGCGCGGGTTGACCACGCGAAGGTCCCACAGCCCGAAATTGGCCATGGCGCGGGCGGCGGTGCCAATGTTCTCGCCCAGTTGGGGCTCGCACAGGATGATCGCCGGGCTGGGGCGATAGAGAATGTCCTGCGACTTGTCGGTACCGGCCATCTTGGGCTCCGTTCGGGCGCTGCGGGATACGTCCGAACGGGCCGGCGATCAAGGGTGGTGGTCAGGCGACCATGTGGCGGTGCAGTTCCTTGACCTTGCTGCCACGCTTCCATTCGCGATCGAGGATGGCGAAATGCAGCTCCTCGTCCCACTCGCCCTGGAACAGCGCATGCTCGCGATAATGGGCTTCGAGCCGCATGCCCAGGTCCTTGAGCATCTTCGCCGAGCTCTGGCTCTTGGCGCTCGAGCGGGCGAAGAGGCGGTGGAAGTTGAGTTCGCCGAAGCTGATGTCGAGCGCCTTGCGCAACGCCTCGGCCCCGTAGCCCTGGCGACGGTAGGTGGGGTCAAACAGGAACCGGAGTTCCGCCTGCGACGCGGTGGCGTCGGTCCACTTGATCGACACGAGCCCCACCAGCGCCTCGTCGGAACGTCGTTCCACCGCGAGGCACAGCGTATCGCCGGGGCGTGTCAGGCGTGTCTGCATGCACATGGATTCGAGCGCCGCCTTCACGTCCGCCCGGTCGCGCGCCTTCCAGTCGAGATAACGCTGCGCTTCGGGCAGGGCATAGAAGCCGGCGAGCCCGTCCAGGTCGCCGCGTTCGAAGCACCGCAGCGAGAGACGCTCGGTTTCGATGGGTAGGTCTAGGGTAGTCATTTCGCCCGGTTCTCCGCTCGTGTAAGCCCAAGGTCTGGAACGTGGACTGTTGCGGCGGGTTCCCGCTTGTGCGTTGAAATTTATTGCCAAATTTCGGAGTCGCGGTGAAATCCGCAAGCCCCGGAAGCTACTTAGCTTTGCTTCAGCGGCCGCGCCGCCATTCGTCCGCGAGGATGGCGTAGACAAATTCCTCGTCCCACGCGCCCTTGACAAAGATGTGCTCCCGAAAATGCGCTTCGCGCCGCATGCCGAGCCGCTCCATCACCCGCCAGGAAGCGGTGTTGACGGCAGCACAGCGGGCATAGATGCGGTGAAGGCCGAGGCCCTCGAAACCGAGTTGCAGCAGCGCCCGGGCCGCTTCGGTGGCATAGCCGTTGCCGTGGTAGGCGGGGTTGAAGATGTAGCCGACCTCGCCCTGCCGGTTGGCAGCGTCGCGCCAGATGAGCGACACCTCGCCGATCATCGCGTGGGTGTCTCGAAGCTCGGCGGCGAGGAATATCTTGTCGCCCTCGGCGGCGAGCGTGAACTGGCCGGCGCGCAGGCCGACCACTTCAGTAGCGGTCTCGTGCGTCATCGGCCCATCGAACAGGTACTGCGCCACATCCTCGCGCCGCCGATAGGCGAATACCGCGTCGGCATCGCCACGGTTGAACGGGCGAAGGCGGAGGCGTTCCGTCTCGATCGGGTATTGCGGTTCGAGAGCCATGGCCCCGTCTAGTCGGGCAGCCGCAATCGATCAAGCCGCCGGCTTGCGGTTCGCACGGGCTTGGTGTCAGCTTCGTTCATGCCGAGAAGCGAACGACCAGTCGTCGAGGCCCAAGCGCGCTGCGCCTGCGGCGGCGTGTCGGTGAACGTCCGCGGCCCCGTGCTGTCCATGCTCATGTGCTCCTGCGAGGACTGCCAGAAGGCGACCGGCAGCGGCCACTCGGCCTTCGCGCTGTTCAGCGTCGCCGACGTGACGATGACCGGCGACACGCGGAGCTTCGAGCGGCCATCCAACTCCGGCGCCCGCTTCACCCGCTGGTTCTGCCCCACCTGCGGCACTCCGCTCGCCGGGCGTTCGAGCCGCGCGACGGAAGTCAGGGTCGTGCCGGTAGGGTTGTTCGGGCGAGCAGGCGACTGGTACCGCCCGAACCAGCTGATCTTTGCGCGCAGCCACCATGACTGGGATCTGGTGGATGCCGCCCTGCCCCGCTGGCAGACCTATCGCGACGAGGAAGGACACGGATGAAATCGGAAGCCATGGCTTACCTCGCGGAGCGCATACGCATGCTCGTGGGAGGCGATCCGCGCATCACGGAGAAGTACATGTTCGGTGGCCTCACCTTCCTGCTCAACGGCCACATCCTCGTCGGATGCAGGAAGGACGGCGGCATCCTGATCTCGGTGGGCAAGGACAACCACGAGATCGCCAAGGCCCGGCCGGGCAGCACTGAGATGATGCACTCCGGCCGGGTGATGTCCGGCTTCTTCTGGATCGATGGCGACGCCATCGAGGACGACGAGGCGCTGGAGGACTGGGTCCGCTTCGCGGAGAAGGCCGTCGCCCAGCGCCCGACCAAGCCGGAGAAGCCGCCTAGACCGCGGAAAACACCAGCGAAGCGTTGACGCCGCCGAAGCCGAACGAGTTCGACAGCACGTGCCGCAGCGTCTTGAGCTTGGCGACCTTGGGCACCAGGTCGAAGCGGTCGCCTACGTCCGGGTCCTCGAGGTTGCGGGTGGGCGGCACGACGCCGTCGCGCAACGCCAGGATGGAGAACACCGACTCGATGGCCCCAGCCGCGCCCATCAGGTGGCCCGTGGCCGACTTGGTGGAGGAGATCGAGAGATCCTGCCCGCGATTGGCGAACAGTGCGCCGATGCCGGCCAGTTCCGCCGCGTCGCCGACCCCGGTCGAGGTGGAGTGGGCGTTGATGTAGTCGATCTCGCCGGGCGACAGGTTGGCCATCCGCAGCGCGTTGCGCATCGCCACCTGTGCCCCTGCCCCGGTCGGCTCGCCCGCGGTAAGGTGGTAGGCGTCGGCCGAGGTGCCGTAACCCGAGAGGATAGCGAGCGGCTTCGCGCCGCGGGCTTGGGCGTGGCTCAGTCGCTCGATGACGAGCACGGCCGCGCCCTCCGCCAGCACGAAGCCGTCACGCCTGCGGTCGAAGGGCCGCGAGGCCGCCTCCGGATCGTCGTTGAAGGCGGTGGAGAGCGCCCGGGCCGCGCCGAAGCCGCCCACCGAGATCGGATCGATCGAGCCCTCGGCGCCGCCGACCACGGCGACCTCCGCCTCGCCCGTCATGATCAGCCGCATGCCGTCGCCGATCGCCTGGGCCGAGGCGGCGCACGCGGTGACCGGCGCCCCGATCGGGCCCTTGAAGCCGTGGCGGATGGAGATCCAGCCCGCCGCGAGGTTGGCGAGGAAGGCGGGCACGGTGAAGGGCGAGAGGCGTCGCGGCCCCTTTTCGATGATGGTCTCGACCGCCTCGGCCATCACCGGCGAGCCGCCGACGCCGGTGCCGACTACGGTGGCGGTCGCCGCCTGCTTCTCGGGGGTGTCAGCTACCCAGCCCGACTGGTTCAGCGCCTCCTGCGCGGCAACCAGCCCGTACTGGATGAACAGGTCCATCTTCTTGATGTCCTTGGGATCGATCGCGACCAGCGGATCGAACCCATCGGGATCGGTTTCCGTGGTCGGCACGAGGCCCGCGACCTTGGCGGCGAAGTTCGTGACGTCGAAGCGGGTGTTGCGGACGATGCCGCTCTTGCCGGCGGTGAGCCGGGCCCAGTTGATCTCGACCCCGGTGCCCAGGGGGCTGACGGCTCCCATGCCGGTGACGACGATCGGATCGGCAAGGGGGCGGGCATCGGTGGCCATCGGTAACTCCATCGTTTCGTGTAGCTACACGGCGCTGGCCGGTTCCGGCCCGCCGCGGGTGTTCAGGTCAGACTGCAGCGAGCCGCTTCAGTGTGGCGAGAGCGTGGTCGAAGCCTTCGGCGCCCAGCTCGGCGCGGATTTCCGCCTGCACCTTGCGCCAGAGCGGCAGCAGCTTCTGCACGGTCTCCCCGCCTCGCGGCGTCAGGCTGCAGATGCGGCCATTGCCATGCTCGGCCGTGCGCGAAGTGACGAGCCCGAGCTTTTCGAGTCGGTCGAGGTTGCGGATCAGCGTCGTGCGCTCGAAGCCCCGCGCTTCCGCTAGGTCGGTGACGGTACGGTCGCCCGCCTCGGTGATCGCGCCCAGTAGCGAGAACTGTGTCGAGGTGATGCCGAACGGCCGCGCCTGGGCATCGTAGCGCCGCGTAATCGCGCGGGCGGCCATGCGCGAGTTCGAGACCATGCACTGCGTGAAATCATCCATGGCGCGATAGATAGTGTGTATATGCACGGTGTCAACAGCGGATGTGTGAGGGTCGGCGGTGCGCTTGACCGGAATCGTTTGCTCGACGCGCGCCGCCGCGTCTGATCCCCTTTCGCGGCGGCGTTTTCGTGCTATTAGCCGCGCATCCAATTCCTGAAGACGCTGAGGAGGCACCAGCATGCCGAAAATCGTAGTCCAGAACCCCGTTGTCGATCTCGATGGCGACGAGATGACCCGCATCATCTGGCAGGCGATCAAGGACAAGCTGATCCTCCCCTACCTCGATCTCAAGATCGAGTACTATGACCTGTCGGTCACCAACCGCGACGCCACCAACGACCAGGTCACCGTGGATGCCGCCAACGCCATCAAGAAGCATGGCGTCGGCATCAAGTGCGCGACGATCACGCCCGACGAGCAGCGCGTCGAAGAGTTCAAGCTCAAGAAGATGTGGAAGTCGCCCAACGGCACCATCCGCAACATCCTCGGCGGCGTGATCTTCCGCGAGCCGATCATCTGCAAGAACGTGCCGCGCCTCGTGCCCGGCTGGACGCAGCCGATCATCGTCGGCCGCCACGCCTTCGGCGACCAGTACCGCGCCACCGACTTCAAGTTTCCCGGCAAGGGCAAGCTCACCATCAAGTTCACCGGCGAGGACGGCAACGTCATCGAGCACGAGGTGTTCGACGCCCCTGGCGCCGGCATCGCGATGGGCATGTACAACCTCGATGCCTCGATCGAGGATTTCGCCCACGCCTCCTTTAAC
>JAEYTN010000154.1 GCA_023433985.1 Pseudomonadota bacterium
AGGGCCTCCTGCGCCTTCCTGACGGCCGACTTCTTGCTCGAGGTGAAGGCCATGTAGCCGACGCCGCCGGCGAGGCCGAGGAACGGGATGATCGGCATGCCGGGGAGCAGCGCCAGCGCGGCGATGACCGCGGCCGACATGCCCAGCGCCTTGGGGTAGTTGGTGAACTGCTGCACCAGCGCCTTGTCGGCGGAGCCGGTGACACCGGACTTCGAGACGAGGATACCGGCGGCGGTCGAGACGATGAGCGCCGGGATCTGGCTGACCAGGCCGTCACCGATGGTGAGCAGGGTGTAGTTGTGGCCGGCTTCGTCGAAGCTCAGCCCTTCCTGCAGCATGCCGATGACCAGGCCGGCGATGATGTTGATGAAGGTGATGAGGAGGCCGGCGATGGCGTCGCCGCGGACGAACTTGGACGCGCCGTCCATGTTGCCGAAGAAGGCGCTTTCGGCTTCGAGGTTGGCGCGGCGGGTGCGGGCGGTGGCTTCGTCGATGAGCCCTGCGCTCAGGTCCGCGTCGATGGCCATCTGCTTGCCGGGCATGGCATCGAGGTTGAAGCGCGCCGCGACTTCGGCGATGCGGCCCGAGCCCTTGGTGATGACGATGAAGTTCACGATCAAGAGGATCGCGAACACCACGATACCGATGACGAAGTTGCCGCGGGTGATGAACTCGCCGAACGCCTCGATGACGTGGCCGGCCGCATCGGTGCCGTTGTGGCCCTCCGAGAGGATCAGGCGGGTGGTGGCGAGGTTAAGCGCCAGCCGCAGCAGCGCCGAGATCAGCAGCACCGTGGGGAAGGAGCTGAACTCGAGCGGGGTCTGGATAAACAGGGCCGTCATCAGGATGAGGACGGAGAAGACGATCGAGATGGCCAGCAGCACGTCGAGCAGCAGCGGCGGCAGCGGGACGATCAGCACCATGATGATCGCCATGACGCCGACGGCGAGGCCGATCTCGGTGGAGGCGGTGGCCTTGCCCAGGCCCTTCAGCGAGAAGCCGGGGAGCTTGAGGCCGGTGGTGGCTGGCGGGGTGTTGGAGAGGTCAGCCATGGGTGGTCTCTAGAGTGGGGCAGGCTGGCGTAGCACGCTTGGCGACATCAGCGCCGAAGGACCGGTGGTTCACGCTGCGCTGTTCCGCTGCTCGCCGGGGCCGGGGACGGGGATGCCTTCGTCCGCGTACTGGTTGAGCTTGTTGCGGAGGGTACGGATGGAGATGCCAAGGATGTTGGCGGCGTGGGTACGGTTGCCGAGGACGTGATCGAGCGTATCGAGGATGAGGTCGCGCTCGACGTCGGCGACGGTGCGGCCCACCATGTTGCGGGTGATGGTTTCGGCCGTCTGGGCCGCCTGCATGGCCACGGAGGCCGTAGCGGCGAGTTCGCTCAGGCCGGTGCCGTCAGGCATCAGGATGGCGTCGGGGCCGATCTGTTCGCCGCCCGAGAGGAGGACGGCGCGGTGGAGGGTGTTCTCGAGTTCGCGGACGTTGCCGGGCCAGGGGGCCTTGAGCAGGGCGGCGCGGGCGTCGTCGCTGAGGGAGCGGCGGGCGAGGCCGTTGGCCTTGGCGTACTTGGCGACGAAGAAATCGGCGAGGGCGGAAATGTCGGCCGGGCGCTCGCGCAGGGGCGGGAGCTTGAGGTTGACGACGTTGAGGCGGAACAGCAGGTCTTCGCGGAACGTGCCTTCCTTCACCGCCTCGGCGAGGTTGCGATTGGAGGTGGCGAGGATGCGGATATCGACGGGGACCGGTTTGGTGCCGCCGACGCGGTCGATAAGGCGTTCCTGGATGGCGCGGAGGAGCTTGGCCTGCAGGCGGACGTCCATCTCCGAGATTTCGTCGAGCAGCAGGGTGCCGCCCGAGGCTTCCTCGAACTTGCCGATGCGGCGGCCGACGGCGCCGGTGAAGGCGCCCTTCTCGTGGCCGAAGAGCTCGGATTCGAGCAGGGCCTCGGGGATGGCGGCGCAGTTGATGGAGATGAAGGGGCGGCCGGCGCGCCTGGAACGGGAGTGGAGGTACTTGGCCATCACCTCCTTGCCGGTGCCGCTCTCGCCGGTGATGAGCACGGAGGCGTCCGAAGGGGCGACCTGCTCGGCGAGCTTCACCACGCGGGCCATGGCCGGGTCGCGGTAGAGGAAATCGGAGGACTCGCGGGCGACGGCGGCGATGATCGCGGCGATCAGCTCGGCATCGGGGGGCAGGGGGATGTATTCCTTGGCGCCGGCGCGGATGGCGCTGACGGCGGCGGCGGCGTTGCTCTCGGTGCCGCAGGCGACGAGCGGAATGACGATGCGCTCGGCCTCGAGGCTGGCGATCAGGGCGCCGATATCCATCATCACATCGACGAGGAGCAGGTCGGCGCCGCGGCCGGCGCGGAGGCTGGCGAGGGCGATCTCGACCGAGGGGGCATGGGCGACCTTGGCGCCGCCTTCCATGGCGAGCTTGGTGGCTTCGGTGAGCTGGCCTTCGAGCGGGCCGACGATCAGCAGGCGCATGGCGTGCTCCTATTCCTGGTGTGCAGGGCGGTGGGTGCGGACGCCCCCTCCACC
>JAEYTN010000186.1 GCA_023433985.1 Pseudomonadota bacterium
CATCACCATCGCCCTCGAGGAGGCCGACGACGCCGAGCGCGAGCGCAGCAGGATCGCCATGCACGAGCCCTATCGCACCCTGCTCGGCCATTTCCGCCACGAGATCGGCCACCACTACTGGGACATCCTGATCGGCCAGGCCCCCGACCGCCTTCCCGAGTACCGCCGCCTCTTCGGCGACGAGACCGCCTCCTACTCCAACGCCCTCGAGGCCTACTACGCCGCCGGGGTCCCGCCCGACTGGCAGTCCCGCTTCATCTCGGCCTACGCCACCGCGCACCCGTGGGAGGATTTCGCCGAAACCTTCGCCCACTACCTCCACCTCGTCGACACCACCGAGATGGCCGCCGCCTTCGGCGTCCGTCTCCGCCCCGCCGTCGACACGGAAGGCGAGCTCACCGCCCGCATCGACTTCAACCCCTACACGCTCGACAGCATCGATGACCTCATCGAAGCCTGGATTCCCCTGAGCTCGCTCATCAACAACCTCAACCGCGCCGTCGGCCAGCACGACGCCTACCCCTTCGTCCTCACCCCCGAGGTCGTCGAAAAGCTCAGCTTCATCGCCCGCCTCATCCGCGAAGCCGGCGCCGTCCAGTGGACCATTCCCACCCCCACCGGCCCCCTCCCTATCAACACCCCGGCCTGAACACCGCGATAGGAGCGCGCACACAAACGCCGCCCCTTCCGCGATCCTCTACCGCGCCAGCGGGGAGGGGGAGCAGCCAAAGGCTGGTGGAGGGGGCGTCCAGCATCACCCCTCCACGCTGACGCCACCGCCGCCCTATGCTACCCCTCCCCTCATGCCCCATCTCACCATCCTTGCCGTCCCTGTCTTCTCCCCGCTCTGCAACCTCGCCTTCGCCCTCCGCCGCGAGGTCTTCATCGAAGAGCAGCAGGTGCAGGATGCCGAGTTCGACGAGTACGACCTCACCGCCACCCACTTCGTCGCCATCGCCGATGGCGCCGTCGTCGGTACGCTCCGCCTCATCGAGACTCCCGAGCATATCAAGATCGGCCGCGTCGCCATTGCCCGCGCGGCGCGCGGCCACGGCTACGGCCGCGAGCTGATGCAGGAGGCCATGGCCCTCGCCCGCTCCGCCGGGCATATCCGCTTCGCCCTCGCCGCCCAGCACGACAAGGCCGGCTTCTACCAAAGCCTGGGCTTCCGCCCCGTCAGCGAGCCCGCCGACGACGGCTCCGGCATCCTCCACGTCGAGATGCGGACATATTGAATTAACTCTTCGTTGACCGGTTAACCCGGCACCCGGTCGCCAAACCGGATTTCCGCGCTACTCTCGGTGCCATCGGGGAGGCCTCGCGCCGGGCGCGCGCCAGCTTCCCCACCGACGCCTGGGAGGCGCAAAGGCCGGACCTCGGACAACCGGGGCCGGCCTTTTGATTTTCCGGCAGCCCCGCTGTCGCGGCGGGAACGGACTACGTAGCGACACGTTCATCGAACATCGGGCCGTGCGGCATTTCACAGCCAAGCGTTGTGCCGCACGGCCTTGTTCATGATCACTCAGAACGGAAGGACCATACAATGATCCGCACCCTGCTCGCCAGTACGGCGCTCGCGGCGCTTCTGACGGCTGGCGTCGTCGCCCAGGATACCACCACTCCCGCCGATCCGAATGCCGCTCCGGCGACGGAGGCCCCCGCGGCCGATCCCAACGCCTCCCCGGCCGATCCGAACGCCGCTCCGGCCGCCGATGCGGATGCCGGCGCCGATGCGGCGGCTGCGGCCTCGGTCCAGTCCATCCTCGCGACCGGCTACACCGTGACCGACAAGGACAACCTCGCCACCGAGATCATCGGCAAGCAGGTCTACTCGTCCACCGCCGAGGACGCCGAGCACATCGGCGACGTCAACAACCTGGTGATCGGCGAGAACGGCGAGATCGCCGCGGTGGTGATCGGCGTCGGCGGTTTCCTCGGCATCGGTGAGAAGAATGTCGCCGTGAACTACGCGGAGCTCGAGTGGACCGTGGCCGCCGACAATTCCGAGCGCTTCGTGCTCCCCACCACCAAGGAAGCCCTCGAGTCCGCTCCGGACTTCCAGGCCGAAGACCAGACGCCGGAAGGCGGCGCCGCGCCTGCCGCCGACGCCACCACCCCGGCCGCTCCGGCTGACGGCGGCGCCATGGCCCCGGCCGACAACAATGCGATGGCCCCGGCCGATCCGAACGCCGCACCGGCGGACGCGGCTCCGGAGGCTGATGCCGCCGCTCAGCCGGCCGACAACGCCAACGCTGCGCCTGTCGCCGCCGCCCCCGTCACCGGTCCGATCGATCGCAACACCCTGACCGACGCGCCGCTGACCGCCGAAGAACTGATCGGCACCAACGCCTACGGCCCGGCCGACGAGCATCTGGGTGCCATCGGCGACGTGGTTCTCGGCCAGGACGGCACCACCGTCGAAGCGGTGATCATCGACTTCGGCGGCTTCCTCGGCATCGGCACCAAGCAGGTTGCCGTCGCCATCGAAAACCTGCGCTACGCGACCAACGAGAACGGCGACGAGTTCCTGTTCATCAACGTCACCCGCGAGCAGCTGGACCAGGCTCCCGAGTACGACGAGGCGACCTTCGCGGACAATCGCGACGCCCAGATCCTCAAGACCGACGCGCTCTAAGCCGAAGTCTCGAGTACGCTACGGAAAGGCCCGCCCCGGCGGGCCTTTCTCTATGCCTACCCCAGCCGCTCCACCCATTCCGCCACCTCGTCGCCGCTGCTCATGTCCGCCTGCACGATCCCGTCGATCATGAAGCTGGGCGACACGTGGATGCCGTTCTGCCGCGCATAGCGCGCGTCCCAGCGCGTGGATTTGTCGAGCCGCGGCTCGTCGAACGCCGCCATCAGCTGCAGCCCCGTATGGCCCTCGATGCGCCGGATCAGGTCGTTCGGCGTGGCATCCCGGTTCGGCCCCGTCGCATGCTTTTCGAACTCGAACTCCGCAATGCGTGCATAGACCGCCGCCATGACCTTCTTCGCCGCCTCCTTGCCTTCGGGCAGCGACGCGGCCGCATGGATCGTCCGCACGATCACCGGCGAGAACATGTGCCAGGGCTGCGAGTGGAGCCGGATCTTCACTGTCACCCGGTCCTCGCCGACCGCTGCCAGTAGTTGCTCGAGCTTCCCGAACACCTTCGCCGAATAGGGACATGTCGGCTCCAGGAACACCTCGAACTCCCGCGGCCCATGCCCCCATACCAGCGGATCAACCCGAAACTCGGCCATCGCTCATCTCCTATTTGCGCGCCCGCCAAGCTACCCACCCGACACCCGATGCCTATCGGCCATTCGTTGCAGAGCCCATGGCCCGCAAGACACAGAGGACTCCGCAACCCGAGAAAACCGTCGACCCAGGCTCGCCTTCTCCCCTTGCGGGAGAAGGTGGCGGCAGCCGGATGAGGGGTCGCCTCAAGTACCACCAGCGCCGGCCTACCGCGCCCCTCCAGAAACCTGCGGACCACGCTCCAGCCGACGTGCACCAGCCAAAACAAAAGGGCCCGCCTCGGCGAGCCCCCTTCCACATCCTCTGCCGGAGACCTACCGCCGCAGATGCCGCAGCCGGGCAATCTCGTCATATTCCGCCTGCTCGGATTTCGCCGCGGCCTCGGCCTCGCGGCCGTGCTCGCGCTGGTCCAGCAGTTCGACCTTCTTCAGGTCCTCCACTGCCTCGGCCAATGCGTCCTGGGCGTTCTCGAGGGTTCCCCGCATGTCCTTGGCCGAGTTCAGCAGGTTGTCCCGCCGCGCGATCGCCGCCTTGGCGAACGTCGAGTAGGCGAAATGCGCGATATCCGAGATGCCGGTCTTCTGGTGCTCGATTTCGATCTGCTGGTCGAGCTCCGCAGCCATGCGCTCGAAGTCGGCGATCATCATTTCGATCTGCGTGACCTGGCGGCGCTTCTCGTCCACCTGGAACTTCTTGAGCCGGATCAGGCTCTCGCTGCGCGACTTCACGACTTGTACTCCTTACACAACAAGTCACACACACTACTCACGCGCCGGCCTTTTCGACGATCGCCTGCAGCATCTGGTAGCCGTCGGCAATCGAAGTGCGCTCTTCCCGCTGCTGGGTCAGGAACAACTCCAGCGCCGGATTGATCGCAATGGCACGGTCGACACCTGGATCCGATCCCTTCCGGTAAGCCCCCAGCCGGATCAGTTCCTCCATGTCGGCATATGTCGACATGAACTCCCGCGCCTTCTGCAGGATGGGCCGGAAACTCACCGGCACACACCCAGGCATCGTACGCGAGATCGACCTCAGAACGTTCACCGCCGGGTAGCGACCCCGCTCGGCAATCGAACGCTCCATCACGATGTGCCCGTCCAGAATGCCGCGCACGGCGTCCGCGATGGGCTCATTGTGATCGTCACCTTCCACCAAAACGGTAAATAGACCGGTAATGGAGCCCGAACCATTGAGCCCCGGCCCTGCCCTTTCGAGCAGCCGCGGCAGTTCGGTGAACACCGTCGGCGGATAGCCCTTCGCCGTCGGCGGCTCCCCCACCGCGAGCCCGATCTCACGCTGCGCCTGTGCGAAGCGGGTGAGGCTGTCCATCATGCACAGCACGCGCTTGCCCTGGTCGCGAAAGTATTCGGAGAGCGCCAGCGTCAGGTAGGCGGCCTGCCGACGCATCAGCGCCGCCTCGTCCGAGGTCGCCACCACCACCACCGCCTGCTGGATGCCGACCTCGCCCAGATACTCGGTAACGAACTCCTGCACCTCGCGGCCGCGCTCGCCGATCAGCCCGATCACCGCCACGTCGACCTGCGCGTTGCGCGCCAGCATCGACATCAGCACCGACTTGCCCACGCCCGAGCCGGCGAAGATGCCCATGCGCTGTCCGTCGCACATGGTGGTGAAGGTGTTGAGTGTCCGCACCCCCATATCGATAGGATCGCCCACCCGCGCGCGCTCGTGCGCGGGGAGCGGCGTCTGCCTCAGCGGATAGGCCTCCGGCCCGCCGAGCAGCGGGCCCTTGCCGTCGATCGGCTTGCCCTCGGCGTTGATCACCCGCCCCAGCCACGCTTCCGACGGCTGCACCGCTCCGGCGTGTGACTTGAATACCGCACGGCAGCCCAATCGTACGCCCGTCAGCGGCCCGAACGGCAGGCAAAGCGCGTGCCCGTCGCGAAAACCGATGATCTCAGCATTGAGCGTCTCGCCCCCCACGGTCTCGATCGAGACACGTCCGCCGACGCGCAATTCGCGAACCGGGCCAACGACTTCGATCAGCAGACCCTGCACCGTGCGCACGCGGC
>JAEYTN010000223.1 GCA_023433985.1 Pseudomonadota bacterium
GATGGCGCCGAGCAGGAAGCTGGCGAGCACAGCGGGGATCACGGCTCGCCCGACCAGCATGCGAGCCATGTGCGGCGCCATCAGGCCGACAAACGCCACGGCGCCGACGAAGCAGACGGCCACTGCCGTCAATGCCGCGGCGAGCATGAAGACGAAGACGCGGAACACCGGCAGGTTGAGGCCGATGCCGCGCACCGAGACCTCGTCGATATCGACCGGGCGCAGGTGGCGCGCGATTGCAAGCACGAGCAGCAGCAGCGGGACGAGCGCGGTGAAGACGACCGTCACCTCGGTCCAGTTGATTTCGTTGACGGCGCCGGCGATCCAGCGGGTGGCCTGCGTGGTCCGGTAGATCGGACCGACCAGCATCAGGATCATGGTCGCGGCCTTGGCCACGGCGCCGACGGCGATGCCGAACATCAGCAGGCGGATGGCGGAGCTCGCCTGGTTGCCCGAGAGGCGGAACACGGCGGCGATGGCGAGGATCGCGCCGGTTAGCGCGGCGACCGGCTGCCACTGGATGGGGATGACGAGGGCGTTGCTCTCGTTGGAGAACACCGCGAGGAAGATGATGACGCCAAGCGCGGCGCCATCGAGCACGCCGAGCACGCTGGGCGAGGCCAGGCTGTTGCGCGTGACCTTCTGCAGGAGGTAGCCGGCGACGGCGATGGCACCGCCGGACAGCACCGCGATGGCGACACGCGGCATACGCAATTGCAGGACAATCAGCTGGTCCTTGCGCTCGCCACCGCCAAGCAGCACCGCGGCCACCTTGTCGGGGGCGAGCCAGGTCGAGCCGAGGGCGACGCCGAGGATGACGATGACGAGGGCGGCCGCCAGCAGGGCCGCAACGACGGCCCAGGCCAGTCCCTCGCGGGGCGCGAGCCCGCTTGTCCGGGTGGCGGTCGACGCGAGGCTCATGCTGCTCTCCCGCGCAGCAGGACGATGAGAAGCACGCCGCCGACCACCGCGGTGACCGCGCCGACCGGTGCTTCGAGCGGGTAGATGACGAAGCGGGCGATGACGTCGGCCAGCGTGGCGTAGAGCGCGCCACACAGCGCGGCGGCGGTGATCTGCGCGCCGTGGCGCAGGCCGACCAGCTTGCGCGCGGCATGCGGCACGACGAGGCCGACAAAGGTCACCGGGCCGGCCATGGCGACGGACGCGCCGGTCAGCAGCGAGATGCAGACGATGCATCCGGCGCGCACGAGCGCCACCGGAACGCCGAGCGTGCGGGCAGTCGCGTCGTCGGTCAGCATGATGTCGAGCGGGCGGACGAGGGAGAAGGCCAGCGCGAGGCCGACCAGGACGAACAGGCTGCCGCCGGCCGCGAGCGCCAGGGGACGGTCGACAAAGGCGCCGGAGAGCCAGAACAGGAGTTGGTCGAGCTCGGCTTCCCTGACAGTCAGCACAACCTCGACCAGTGCGTGGAAGAGGCCGGCAATGGTGACGCCGATCAGCACGATGCGCAGTGGCGACAGGCCGCCGGCGGTGGAGGCAATGGCGAAGACAAGGAGGCTGGTCAGGAGTGCGCCGGTGGCAGAGGCGACCGACAATGCCGCAATGGAGCTGATGCCGAACAGAGTGCTCGCGGCAACGACGGCCAGCGAGGCGCCGGCATTGACGCCGAGCGTGTCGGGGGAGGCGATGCGGTTGCGTGCCAGGGTCTGGATGATGACGCCGGCAACGCCCAGCGCCGCGCCGCAGATGGGCGCGATGATCGCCCGGGGGATGCGGTGGTCGCGAATGACGATGTGGGTTTCCGACCCGTCGAAGCCGGTCAGCGCCAGCCACAGGTCAGCGGGCGAGTAGATGCGGTAGCCGAGCAGCAGACTCGCCAGTACGGCTACGGCAAGAGCCGCGGCCAGCATGGCGTAAATTCGCCAGTGCGAGGAAGGACTTCCCTGCGTCTCGGCGATGGCAAAAGTTGACATTGACACTCATCAAAAGGCCGCTCTATTTACCGCAACCGCTGAACTATTCAATCTCCCAGAGGAGTCGCAGATGCTGCGCCGGTCCTTCATTTCCTTCGTTGCTGCCACCGTGCTCGCGAGCACCGTGGGTGTTGCCACGGCGGGCGAGATAACCCACGCCATGGGCACGACGGAAGTGCCCGATGCGCCGCAGCGCGTCGTGGTGCTCACCAATGAGGGCACCGAAGCGCTGCTCGCGGTAGGGATCAAGCCGATCGGAGCCGTACGCTCCTGGCTCGGCGACCCGTGGTATGCCCACATCGCCTCGAAGATGGAGGGCGTCGAGGTCGTGGGCGAGGAGTCGGCCGTGAACCTCGAAGTCATCGCCGCGCTCGAACCCGACCTGATCATCGGCAACAAGGTGCGGCAGGAGAAGATCTACGACCAGCTCTCGGCCATCGCGCCGACCGTGATGAGCGAGCGGCTGCGCGGTGACTGGCGGCCGAACTTCGAGCTCTACACAGCGGCGGCGGGCAAGGCGGCCGAGGGCAAGGCGGCGCTTGCCGCGTTCGACGACCGGGTGGCGGCGCTAAAAACGGCGCTAGGGGACAAGACCGGCGAGCAGGTGTCGCTGGTGCGGTTCATGGCCAACCTCACTCGCATCTACTACAACGACACCTTCGCGGGCGGCATTCTCCAGCAGCTGGGCTTCAAGCGTCCCGCGACGCAGGACAAGCCGGAGTTCGCCGACGACGTCACCAAGGAGCGCATCCCCGAGATGGAGGGCGATCGGCTGTTCTACTTCGTCTACGAGACCGGTGACGGCGGGGCGGACAAGCAGGCGCAGGAATGGACCGGCGAGGCGCTGTGGAACAACCTCAACGTGGTGAAGGCCGGCAAGGTGCACGCCGTTGGCGACGCGGTCTGGAACACGGCGGGCGGGATTCTCGCGGCCAATGCGCTGCTCGACGACATTGCCCGCGTGTACGAGGTCGCCCCGGCCGAGTAGGCCGGGCGACGCAGTTCATGCGTGACCGCGCCGCACCGTTGCAGGCTGCCGTTTCGCAGCTATCGCAAGAGCATCCGGCTCTGCGGTTCGGCTGGGGAATGCCGGAGGCCGCATTCCGGTCGTTTGCGCGGCTGGGGGAGCAGGGCGACGAGACGCTCGAGGCGCTGCTTGCGGCGACCCGGCAACTGGCGCCGGGCCTCGATGGCAAGACCGCTGCCTCCTACCTTCTCAGCATCCTGACCTGGGAACTCGGCCAGGTGTTGGGTGCGCTCTACCTGTCGCGCCTGCCGCTGCCGGCATTCGGACCCGAACATGTGGGCGTCCGGCATCGGCTGCTGGGCGAGGAGGGCGGGAGGAGCCTCGAGTTCGACTTCTGCGTGGCGTTCGACGGGCAGGGAGAAGTCCTCGACCGCGATGCCATGGCGACCTCGATCGTGGCGCTGCTGACGCCCATGGTGGAGGGGCTCCACGCCCGCGCCCGTCTGGCCCGCCGCGCCATCTGGAGCCTCGGAA
>JAEYTN010000234.1 GCA_023433985.1 Pseudomonadota bacterium
GCAACAGGTGGGCGCCCAGGTCGATCGGCGTCATGATGCGGGTAGGGGGCAGGGCCGCCAGCGTGATGAACGCCTCGGGCCGGCGGCAATCGGCTTCGTCCGGGGCCTCCGCGGCGGCGGTTGCGTCCGGCGTCGAAGGTGAGGCGATGGACAGGGCGCCGGCCGTGACGAGCGCCAGCCCGAGGCCGGCAAAGCCGATCCAGCCGGCGAGGAGGCCCAGTACGCTCCCCATCCGCGGGCGGCGGAGGTAGAGGCCGCGGGCCGCGACGATCAGGGCGGCGCCGGCCGGCACGGCGAGCGAGGTCGCCATGCGGGCGGCGCGCACCTGGATCAGGGCGACGAGCACGGCCACGGCGAGAAAGCAGGCGTAGGCGATACATTTGGGGCGGTTTGCCGTGCCGCCCTTGGCCAGCTGCCAGACGGCGACCGCCAGCGCCAGGAGCGCGGGTACGCTCACTGCCACGACGTAGATCGGGTTGGACGCGAGCGCGACGTAGAGGGGTTGCGCCTCCTCGATCCGGTCGAGCCAGTTGTGCACGAGCCACGGGTCGAGCGCGGCATAGGGGCCGCGCAGGCATTCAGGGTAGAGCGCCACGACAACGGCGACGAGCGCGGCGCCGGCCACGGCGCCGACGATGAGGCGGGAGCGCGTGCTCTCGGGGTTGAGCAGCGACAGGCCGACGAAGGCGATGCCGGTGCCGACGGCAGCGACGACATAGACCGCGGAGATCGCGTCGCAGGCCTCGACGAGCCAGCGCTCGGGTGGTTGGGCCAGGGCGAGGCAGCTGAGGGTCGCGAGGGCGAAGCTGAGGCCGAACCAGCGCAGCGCCGCCGCGTGACGACGGTCGAGCACCCAGCTCAGGCCCAACGCCAGGATGGCGGAGACCACGCCGGGCAGGCTCTCGATACCAATGGCGATGGCGACCGCCGCGGCAATGCCGGCCCATAGCGCCCGGCGCGGACGATCCAGCGCATCGAGCGTTGCGAGCGTCATGGCAAGCAGCAGCAGGATCTGCGCCGCGTGGTGGTCGAAGCGGCCGGGCGGGAAATCGGCGAGCGTCACCAGCGAGAAGGCCGGCAGGGCCAGGCCCGGCAAGAGGCCGGCCGGGCCGGCGAGGCGCATCGACAGCTTCGCCGAGAGCCAGAACAGGCCGCCGAGCAGCAGCAGCGGCCATGCGTAGCCTGCGGCCGTCTCGGCCCCGGTGCCGAAAAACGGGCGGAAGGCGAGGATCAGCACAGCGATGGGCGCGTCGATCAGGCGCGACCAGTGCATGGAGGCGCCGTAGGGTGTGTTCAGGCGGTGTTGCGTCAGGTCGTACCAGCCCTGGCCGTAGAGCAGGTCGCGGACCTGTACCAGCCGCATGGCGTCGTCGGTGTCGTTGACGAGAGGCATGCCGCCGTAGATCGAACGGAGGCAGAGGCCCGTGGCAGTGACGGCGAAGAATGCGGCGAACAGCCGCCAGTCGATCCGGTCCGTCTTCGTGTCCATCCGCCTGCCCCTGTGCAAGGAGCACTAGCGCACGGCGCTTAAGATCGGCTGAAGGCGGCAGATTGACGGAAGCGCGGGCAGCCCGTTTACTGACTTCGCAACAGGCAGGGGGGCACAAGGATGGTTGCCGGACTTCTCTACGCCATCGGACTGATTGCGACGCTGGTGACGATCCTGATGGTTGGCCTTGCCGCGCCGCCACTGGTGGATGCATTCATGGCCAGCATCGGCGCCCCCAATCCGGACTATCTGGCCGCCCTGGGCGAGCTCGGACGGGGGCTCGGCTGGGCGCTTCAGCCCTTCGTGGGCGGACTGCTGGTGATGGGCGTGGGGCGCATCATCATGCTGCTGAGCGCCATCAACCGGGCGCTGCGCGGCACCCCATGACGCAAACGGGCGGCCTTTCGACCGCCCGTAGGCCAAACTTCTGCCAGCCGGCGCCTCAGGCGCGCGGCTGCGGCACGATGCGCAGGTAGGGCTTCAGCGTCTTCCAGCCCTCGGGGTACTTTTCGCGCGCCGCCTCGTCAGAAACGGCCGGCACGATGATCACGTCCTCGCCCGACTTCCAGTTCACCGGGGTCGCCACCTGGTGGCGGGCGGTGAGCTGCAGGGAATCGATGACGCGCAGGATCTCGTCGAAGTTGCGGCCGGTGGAGGCCGGGTACTCGATCTTGAGCTTCACCTTCTTGTCCGGCCCGACGACGAACACCGAGCGCACGGTCAGCGAGTTGTCGGCGTTGGGATGGATCATGTCGTACTTCTTCGCGATCTCCTGGTTCACGTCGGAGATCAGCGGGAAGTTGAGGGTGGCGCCCTGCGTTTCGGCGATGTCGGCGGCCCAGCCGGCGTGGTTCTCGAGCTTGTCGACCGAAAGGCCGAGCACCTTCACGTCGCGCTTGTCGAACTCGGGCTTCAGCTTGGCCGTGTAGCCGAGCTCGGTGGTGCAGACCGGGGTGAAATTCTTGGGGTGCGAGAACAGCACGGCCCAATGGCCATCGATGTAGTCATGAAAGCGGATGCGGCCTTCGGTGGTCTCGGCCTCGAAATCGGGGGCGGTATCGCCGATGAGAATTGCCATGAATGGGTCTCCTGGTTCGCGGGTGGATCCCGCTTGTTTGGCCGACACTATCGGACGGGCACAGCGCCGAAGCGACGGTGTGGCATGGAATCTTTTTGTGTTTTGCCGTCAAGGCGAAACAATGCCTACCCCGGGGTGCGGGGCAGGGGAAAAAACCGGAAAACCGGGTTCAGAGCAGGGCCGGCAGGATCGCCCTGTCGAAGGCGAGCGCGAAGGCCATCGGCGACAGTGCCAGAGCGAGCGCCGTGGGCTGGCTGACCTTGCCGATGCGGGCGATGAGAAATACCACGATGATCAGCAGCACCGACGCGAACAACACCGCGGCCTCACTCTGCAGCGTCACGTACCAGTCTGGCATGATAGGCCTCCCGATGCCCGGATAGGTGGGCATCGGCCAGTGTCACGCCCGCGGACTTGCCCGCGCCTTTCGCCGATTGGTGGCCTTTAGCGCGAATTGCGCCTATTGCGCCGCTTCGACGCCGCCGGAGACGCCCTGCGGGGCGCCCTTGGCCCAGATCACCTGCGCGCCGCTGAGCGGCACGACCGACAGGCTCATCTTGCCCGAGCCCTGCTGCAGCTCGCGGGCGTGGGCTAGGTAGACCAGCGCGTTGTTGGTGGCATCGTAGATGCGCGAGACCCTGAGGCTCTTCCAGATCAGCGAGCGGTTCTGCTTGAAGATTTCCTCGCCGCCCTTGTTGAGGTTGATGTCGCCCACCGTGATGGGGCCGCTGGCGCTGCAATCCACGGCCGAATAGGACGGGTCCTCGAACCAGTTGCCTTGCTGCAGCCGGTCGATCAGCGAGCGGTTGAAATAGGCCACGTGGCAGACGACGCCCTGTACCTCCGGGTCGGGCACGGCTTCGACGGCGATATCGTTGCCGGTCCAATCGACGCCGACGCTGCCCACATTGGTGGAGTTGTTGTTGCCGCACGCGGCGAGCACGCCGGTGAGGGCGAGAACGAGACCGAAGGAGGCGAGGCGCTTCAGCATTGGCGGGTCCCTGTAGATGCGGGTGAACAACGCCACAGCATGTGGGGACCGCCGTACCCTCACGCAAGCGTTACCATTGCGATTGTGCCAGGAGGCTGTGAGAGGGGCGCCGGACCGCTGCTGGCGATGCGGCGCCGATCCGGGCTCAGGCGGCGACGGTCTCGTCCTCGGTGTCGGCCTCGACGCTGCGCGTCTTGACCGATTCGATGCAGTTCTTGGCGCTGGACTTCGACTTGTAGGTCTCCGAGCGCACCATCGGCTCGCCATTGGCGGCCACGAAGCGGACGAAGAACTGCCCGTCCTTGGAGGCGACGATCTCGAAGCGGTAGCCCTTGGCCCCCTCTTCTCCGGCGCTGAGGTCGACGACGGCCGCATCCGGAGCGTTTTTCTTGATCGACTCGATGCAGTTCTTCGCGCTGGCCTTGCTGGCGTAGTTCTCGGACCACACGAGCGTTTCCGCGTTGTAGACGAACTTGGCGACGAACTGGCCATCCTTGGCCGGCGAGATCTTGAACTTGTGCGGCATTGACGCTTTCCTCCAAGGGTTGACGCTGTGGACCAGACTAACGCGTGCCAGTCGAGTCGTCAGCGCCTGACGCGGTCAATGTGCCCCAGATCGCGGACGGGGTCGATCCGATCCCGGACCAGTTGCTTGATCTGCTTGGCGTCGGGGAAGCCGCCGTCGCGCTTTCGCTCCCACACCAGCTCGCCGTCGAGATGGATTTCGAAGATGCCGCCGGTGCCCGGCTTCAGCGTCACCTCGCCCATTTCGAGGCTGAAGGTGGAGAGCACTTCCTGCGCCATCCAGGCGGCGCGCAGCAGCCAGTTGCACTGCGTGCAATAGGTGATGACGAGGTGCGGCCTGGGCGTATCGGTCATATCTGCGGGTCGGCCCAGGTGGAGAAGACGTTGGTGGGCAGCACCAGGATGTCGGAATTATCCTCGTCGTTCTCCTGCTGCTTGAGCGAGACGAGTTGCGCGGTGGTGGCGTTGACGCGCTGCGCCAGCAGCCGGGCGATCTGCAGGAGCCACGAGGGATGCTGCTCGAGCACCGTCAAGGCGTCGTCGATGACGTAGAGCTGCACGTCGGTGAGCGCGCGGACGCTGGTGGAATGCGGCTTGTCGAGCAG
>JAEYTN010000295.1 GCA_023433985.1 Pseudomonadota bacterium
TTGATGGCAGATTTTGCGCGTCGGACATAGGGTTAGCCGGGTTTCCTTGAAGAGCCGCTTAACGCTTCGACTGTCGGAACATTGCGGCGCTGATAGCCGCTCCACCTAACTCGCGCAAGCATGGCACAGTCGATGAGCCTCAGATACCAGGTGCTGATTTGGGTGGGCCTGTTCCTGCTGGCCATCCTGCTGCTCTGGGTGTTCCGCTCGATCCTGCTGCCATTCGTGGTCGGACTGGCATTGGCGTACCTGCTGAACCCCGTCGTCAACTGGTTGCAGCGCATCCACATTCCGCGCGCCTGGGGCGCGATGCTGCTGCTGACGCTGGTGATCGCGGTGATCATGGGGCTGTTTCTCGCCCTCGTGCCGCTGGTGGTGCGCCAGATCCTGGAGCTGGCAGGGTTGCTGCCGGGCTATATCGGCGACCTGCAGGGGCTGCTGCGCGAATGGGCGCCGGCATTCACCGAGTGGATCGGGCCGGAACGGGCGGCGCAGCTCGAGGGCAGCCTGTCCGAACTGATCGGCCGGGGCGTCGAACTGGCAGGGACGATCACGGCGGGCTTGGCGGCTAGCGGCCTTACTGTGCTTAACACCATTGCAGTGCTGTTCATCACGCCGGTGGTGGCGTTCTACCTGCTGATGGACTGGGAAGGCATGGTGAAGAAGGCCGACGAGCTGCTGCCGCGCCGCTACCAGGCGGAAATCCGCGGGGTTCTCGCCGACATCGACCGCGCCATGGCGGGCGTGATCCGTGGGCAGGGCGGTGTGATCCTGGTGCTCTGCGTCTACTACTGCACGGCGCTGACGCTGACCGGACTCAACTTCGGCCTCGCGATCGGGCTGATCGGCGGGCTGCTGAGCTTCGTGCCGTACGTTGGATTCCTGACCGGCTTTGCCCTGTCGATGACGGTGGCACTCGTGCAGTTCTGGCCCGACCAATGGGTGTTCATCCTGATCGTGCTGGGCATCTACGGCGTCGGGCAGTTCCTCGAGGCGAACATCCTCTACCCCAAGCTCGTGGGCCAGAGCATCAACATCAACCCGGTGTGGCTGATGTTCGCGCTGTTCGCGTTCGCCCTGCTGTTCGGGTTCGTCGGCCTGCTGCTGGCGGTGCCGCTCGCGGCGATCTCGGGCGTGCTGACCCGATATGCGATCCAGAAGTACCAGGCATCGAGCCTGTACCTGGGGACGGACCAGGACGGCATCGTGCTCGCCGCGCCGCCACCGCCCCCGCTCGAGCCGGCTCCGGTGCAGCCGGCCCGCCGCCGACGTTCGCCCGACAAATGACCACGCCTCGACCCGGTGAGGGGCGCCCCGGCCAGCTGGCGCTGGAACTGGGCCATGACGTCTCCCATGCCGAAGCGGATTTCATCGTCGGGAACGGCAACCGGCTCGCCTATGCGCATGTCCTCGCCTGGCCGGACTGGCCGGGACCCCTGACGCTCATCGAGGGGCCGGCAGGGGTGGGCAAGTCCCACCTCGCTCGTATCTGGGCCGAGCGGGCGGAGGCGGGATACGCGACGCCGGAGACGGCCGAGGACCTGTCGCGGGCGGGCGGTGCGACCCCGCTGGTGGTCGAGGATGCCGACCGCGCGGGGTATGCCGAGGAGGCGCTGTTCCACCTGCTCAACCAGTCGATGCGCGACCGGCGACCGCTGCTGCTGACCGCGCGGGAGCCGGTTGCAAACTGGCCGTTCGCGACCGATGATCTGAAGTCGCGGGCCAGGCTGGCGGCCCGCTTTGGCATGGCATTGAGCGACGACATCCAATTGTCACAGATGTTTGTGAAGTTGTTCCAGGACCGTCAGGTCGCCGTCGATCCAAGGACGATCGGCTACCTGGTGGCGCGCATGGAACGCTCGCCAGCCGAAGCGGTCGCCCTCGCCGAGATGATGGACCGGATGGCGCTGGAGCGCGGCGTGGCGATCACGCGCGCCATTGCCGCGGAGGCGCTGGCGCGACGCGACGCCGCGGCCGATGCGGACCAGATGGCGCTCGACTTTGGCCGCGAAGATTCGGATGGCGACGATGATGAATGAGATGAGCGAAATCGCCGACCCGGGCGCCCTCGCCCCGGATGCCGCGGAGCTGACGACCAGCCCGGCGCGCTTCGTGAACCGCGAGGTGAGCTGGCTGCAGTTCAACATGCGCGTGCTGGAGGAAGCGGGGAATACCCACCATCCGCTGCTGGAGCGGCTGCGCTTCGTCTCCATCTCGGCCAACAACCTCGACGAGTTCTTCATGGTGCGCGTCGCGGGCCTGAAGGGCCAGTTGCGGGCGGGCCTGACCAAGCGCAGCGCCGATGGGCTGACGCCGGCCGAGCAGATGGAGGAGATCGCCACGCTGGCGCAGCACCTGCATCTCGAGCAGCAGGACCACTGGCAGCAGCTGCGCGAGGAGCTGTTCGCCGCAAACGTGGTAATCCATGAGGCCGACGACCTGAGCCCGGACCAGGTGACTTACCTGCAGAAGCTGTTCCGCGAGGAAATCTTTCCGGTGCTGTCGCCGATCGCGGTCGACCCGGCGCACCCGTTCCCGTTCATCCCGAACCTGGGCTTCACCCTGGCCTTCGAGATGGTGCGGACGGGGACGACTCAGACCCTGACCGCGCTGGTGCGTGTGCCGTCGAATCTCGACCGTTTCGTTGTCCTGCCCACCGAGCTGACGCTCGAGAGCCGGATCGAGGTCGTGACCATCGACACGATGATCAACCTGTTCATCGCCAAGATGTTTCCCGGCTACGAGGTGACCGGCTCGGGCGCCTTCCGCATCATCCGCGACAGCGAGATCGAAATCGACGACGAGGCGGCTGACCTGGTGGTGGAGTTCGAATCCGCCCTGCGGCAGCGCCGCCGCGGCCAGGTGATCCGGCTCGAGATCGAAAAGAAAATGCCGCGGGCGCTGCGCCGCCACATCTCGGAGCGGCTGGGCGTAGAGGCCAACGAGACCTTCGAGGTGGAGGGATTCCTCGGCCTCGCCGATGCCAGCTGGATTTGCTCGATCGACCGGCCCGACTTGAAATTCCCGCCCTACCTGCCGCGCCATCCCGAGCGGGTTCGCGACTATAACGGCGATATCTTCGCCGCGGTGCGGGCCAAGGACCTGCTGGTGCATCACCCGTTCGAGAGCTTCGACGTGGTGGCGCAGTTCCTGCAGCAGGCGGCGCGCGACCCCGACGTGGTGGCGATCAAGCAGACACTGTACCGCACCTCGCGCGACAGCCCGATCGTCAAGGCACTGGTGCAGGCGGCCGAGGCGGGAAAGTCGGTGACGGCGCTTGTCGAGCTCAAGGCGCGCTTCGACGAGGAGGCGAATATCCGCTGGGCCCGCGACCTCGAGCGCGCGGGCGCGCAGGTGGTGTTCGGCTTCATCGAGCTGAAGACGCACGCCAAGATGAGCCAGGTGGTGCGGCGCGAGAACGGCAAGCTGGTGAGCTATTGCCACCTGGGTACCGGCAACTACCACCCGATCACCGCCAAGATATATACCGACCTCAGCTTCTTCACCGTCGACCCGGCGATAACCCGCGATGTGAGCCGGGTGTTCAACTTCATCACCGGTTACGCGCGGCCGGCGGAAATGGAGGTGATCGCCTTCTCGCCGGTGACGCTGCGACAGACGCTGCTCGACAGCATTGCCCGCGAGGTGGAGCACGCCAAGGCCGGGCGGCCAGCCAATATCTGGCTCAAGATGAATGCGCTGGTCGATCCGGAGATCATCGACGCGCTCTACGACGCCAGCCAGAAGGGCGTGAAGATCGAACTGATCGTGCGCGGCATCTGCTGCCTCAGGCCAGGGATTCCAGGCTTCTCGGAGAACATCCGGGTGAAATCGGTGGTGGGGCGCTTCCTCGAGCACTCCCGCATCTTCTGCTTCGGCAACGGCGAGGCACTGCCTTCGCGGCGGGCCAAGGTGTGGATGAGCTCGGCCGACATCATGCAGCGCAACCTCGACTGGCGTGTCGAGGTGATGGTTCCCATCCTCAACAAGACGGTGCATAAGCAGATCCTGGACCGGATGATGGTGACCTACCTCAAGGACAACCAGCAGAGCTGGGAGGTGTTGCCGGACGGCAGTTCGGACCGGGTGCGGCTCAAGGAGGGTGAGGAACCCTTCAACGCGCATGACTATTTCATGACCAACGCGAGCCTGTCCGGCCGCGGCAGCGCCTTGCAGCGGGACACCGAGGAAAGCGACGATTGAACCAATACTGGGGCGTTGATGCCGACCCCACCGCGCAGGGGCGCATCAAAGGTGCACGCCCCGTGGCGGTGCTCGATATCGGCTCGAACTCCGTGCGCCTGGTGGTCTATGAGCGACATGCCCGCTCGCTGACGCCGCTCTACAACGAAAAGACCGCCGCGGCGCTGGGGCGCGGCCTCGCGCAGACCGGGACCATCGCATACGAAAACATCGACCGTGCCCTGACCGCGATCCAGCGGTTCGCGCTGGTGTGCAAGCTGATGCGCGTCGGCAAGGTGCACGTGCTGGCGACTTCGGCCGTGCGCGAGGCCTCGAACTCCAAGGCGTTCGTGGATGCCGTTGAGGCAATCATGGAAGTGCCCGTCAGCGTCCTGAGCGGGCAGGAAGAGGCGCACTTCGCGGCGCTCGGCGCGATCTCGGGCATGCCGGATTTCATCGGGCTGGTGGGCGACCTGGGCGGCGGCAGCCTGGAGCTCTCGTCGATTCTGGCCGGGCAGGATGCGGCGGGCGAGACGTTCGAACTCGGCGTGCTCCGCATGCAGGACGATTCCGGCCACGCTCCCCACAAGGCGCAGGCGCTCGCGGCGAAACGCCTCAAGAAATCCAAGCTGCTGCGGGGGCAGGGCGGCGCATTCTGCGCGATTGGCGGGACCTGGCGGTCGCTCGCCAAGGTGCATCAGGTGCTGAGCGGGTACCCGCTGCACATGGTGCAGCACTACACCGTCAGCTCGAATGACATGCTGAAGCTGTGCCACGAGATCGTGGAGGCTGCGGCAGCAGGCAAACCCTATGCTGGAGCCGAGCACGCGAGCTCCGGCCGGCGCGACCTGATTCCGTACGGCGCGGCCGCGTTGATCGAGGTCCTGAAGGCAGGGGAGTTCGACAGTGTCGTCTTCTCGGCCATGGGCGTGCGCGAGGGCTATCTGTTCGGGCTGCTCGACCCGGACGAGCGGGCGGCCGATCCGCTGATCCAGCTGGCCCAGGACGTGAACACGCTGCGCTCCCGCGCGCCGGAGCACGCCGAGGACCTGATCGGTTTCACCTCGGCCTTTCTCGACGCCCTCGGCATCGCCGAGACCGAGGACGAGAGGCGCCTGCGGCGGGTGGCCTGCTACCTCGCCGACATCGGCTGGCGCGGCCATCCCGATTATCGCGGCGAGCAGGCGGTGGACATGGTGGCCTACAGCTCCGCGACGGGTGTCGACCACGCGGGGCGCGCCTTCCTCGCCGAGGTGCTGGCAGTGCGCTACATGGGGTTGAAGCACAAGTCGCTGAGCCAGGAGCTGCTGGCGCTGGCGGGTCCGGTGGCGCACTACCGCGCCCGCCTGATCGGCGCGGCGTTCCGGGTCGGCTACCCCATGTCGGCCGCGATGCCGGGCGTGCTGCCGCGTACCGCCTTCTCGGTGGAAAAGGGCACGCTGAAACTGCACTTGCCCAGCGACCTCGCCTTCCTCGACGGCGAGCACCTGCGCGGAAGGCTCGATCAGCTCGCTGGGGTGGCGGCGATCAAGGAGACCGAGGTGGTGGTCGCGGGATAGGCCCGTGCGCCGCGATCATGGCGTCGATGGCCGCCTTGAGGGGATCGAGGTGATCGGTGTAGATGCGCCAGAGGATGGGGTACTCAACCAAGTGGTAGGTGTGTCGCAGGATGTTGCCGATATTTCGCACGTCGTGCCACGGAACGGGTGCTCCATGTTCCCTTTGCCACTCCTCGGGCAAATGGCGGGAGGCCTCACTGACTACCTCGAGTAGCCGTTCAAAGGCAGCGCGAATGAGAACGTCGGACCCCATCCGATCGTAGGTGACGCCGTCCAAGATCGTACGGATGTCCGAAATCGCTCGCTTGATGTGGTCCGCTCTGAAGAGCGCGCGCTCGGAACTCAAAACACGACCACTTGATCGCGATCGACCGTCCATCTGAAACTGTCGTTCAGGCTACGGCGCATCAGCAGGCTGGATTCAAGGCCAAGCTCTTCTTCGATAAGCCCGTAGATACCAGCCAGGTCGAGAAGCGAAAATCTCTCGTCGGCTTCGTCGCTGATTTCGATGACGAGGTCGACGTCGCTATCTGGCCGATTGTCCCGTCTGGCGCGCGAGCCGAACAACGACATATGAGTTACGCCGCGCCCTTCGAATTCGGGCCGCAGACGTTGAAGCTCGGCGATGAGCTGTTCGCGATCGAGGTGGCGCATAGCCGGCTCCTTTCGCCGGCTATGTAGGCGATTTTCGCGATTTTCGCGAGTCTCGCGCCGTATCCTCAGTCCTCGTCGTCGTCGATGATGTCGATCTCGATGACGCCGCCCTTGCTGGCAGCGAGGCCGATCTTGCCGTGTTTGATGGCGAGGGCCTTGTCGCCGAAGAGCTTGCGGCGCCAGCCCTTGAGGGCCGGGACATCGGCTTCGTCGTCGAGGACAAGGGCGTCGATTTCGTCGGACGTGGCGATGATGCGGCTGGCGACGCCGTGTTCTTCGGAGACGGCCTTGAGCAGGACGCGCACCAGGTCGCCCACGGCGCCCTTGGGGGACGGACCGCGGTAGCGGTCGGGGAGCTTCGGTAGCTCGTTCTTGCCGAGCGCCTCGACTTCCTTGATAAGCGTGACGATCTCGCCGGCCGCGGTGGAGCGGCCGAAGCCGCGCTGCACGGCGCGCAGCTTGTCGAAGGCTTCGGGCGTGGCCGGGCGCTGCATGGCGAGCTCGATCAGGGCATCGTCCTTGAGGATGCGGCTGCGCGGCTGGTCGCTCTCCTGCGCGCGGCGCTCGCGCCAGGCGGCGAGGGACTTGAGGGCAGCGACGTCGCGCGGCTTGTTGAGGCGGGCCTTGAGCCGCTCCCAGGCGTGCTCGGGCTGAATGACGTAGGTGTGGATGGATTCGAGCACGGCGAGCTCGTCCTCCACCCAGTCCCAGCGGCCGGTGTCGTCGACCTGCTTGAGCAGCGACTTGTAGACGTCGCGCAGATGGGTGACGTCGGCGAGGGCGTAGAGCTTCTGCTTTTCGCTGAGCGGACGGGCCGACCAGTCGGTGAAGCGGGAGGACTTGTCGAGCTCGACATTGGTGATCGAGCGCACGAGGTTATCGTAGGAGACGCTGTCGCCGAAGCCGCAGACCGAGGCGGCGACCTGCGTATCGAAGATGTTGGCCGGTACGTGGCCGGTGAGCTTGACGAAGATTTCGATATCCTGCCGCGCTGCGTGGAAGACCTTGCGGACCTTCTCGTTGGCGAGCAGCTCGAAAAACGGCGCAAGGTCGAGGCCGGGGGCGAGGGGATCGATGAGGACCGCTTCGTCTTCGGTGGCTGCCTGGATCAGGCAGAGTTTCGGCCAGTAGGTGGTTTCGCGAAGAAACTCGGTGTCGACCGTAACGTAATCAAAACCGGCGGCCCGTTTGCTGAAGGCGGCGAGCGCGTCGGTCGAAACAATCATGTCCATCAGGACTCATTTCTCAACCGGACTGTGAAGGCTTGAATAACAGGCGAATCCCTAGGGTTCCAGCCTCGAATCAAGCTCTTGGCCAGTAACCTTGACAAAGCGGCAGGCACATGCGCTTGTCCCGCGCCTCAACCGCCTTTCCCGAGATCTGAAATGACACAGATGCACCGTTATCGCTCCCATACCTGCGCCCAGCTGACGACGGGTGACGTGGGCAATAATGCGCGTCTGTCGGGCTGGGTGCACCGCATCCGCGACCATGGCGGCCTGCTGTTCATCGACCTGCGCGACCATTACGGCATCACCCAGTGCGTGGTGGACCCGGATTCGCCGGCATTTGCGGCGGCCGAGAAGCTGCGCGCCGAATTCGTGATCCGCATCGACGGCGAAGTGAAGGCCCGCACGCCGGAGACCGTGAACGCAACGCTGCCGACCGGCGGCGTGGAAGTGTTCATCCGCGAACTCGAGGTGCTGGGTTCGGCGACCGACCTGCCGCTGCCAGTGTTCGGCGAGCCGGACTATCCGGAGGATATCCGGCTGCGCTACCGCTTCCTGGACCTGCGCCGCGAGACGCTGCACGCCAACATCGTGAAGCGCACCAAGATCATCGCCGCGATGCGCCGCGAGATGACCAATATCGGCTTTGCCGAGTATTCGACGCCGATCCTGACCGCCTCGTCGCCGGAAGGCGCGCGCGACTTCCTCGTGCCCAGCCGCATCCACCAGGGCAAGTTCTTCGCCCTGCCGCAGGCGCCGCAGCAGTACAAGCAGCTGCTGATGGTGGCAGGCTTCGACCGCTACTTCCAGATCGCGCCGTGTTTCCGCGACGAGGACCCGCGCGCCGACCGGTTGCCCGGCGAGTTCTACCAGCTCGACCTCGAGATGAGCTTCGTCACCCAGGAAGACATCTGGAACACGATGACGCCCGTGATCACCTCGATCTTCGAGGAGTTCGCCGACGGCAAGCCGGTGACCAGGGAGTGGCCGCGCATTCCCTACGACACGGCGATCCGCAGGTATGGCTCGGACAAGCCCGACCTGCGCAACCCCATCGAGATGCAGGACGTGACCGAGCACTTCCGCGGCTCGGGCTTCGGTGTGTTCGCCAACCAGCTCGCGTCCGACAGCAAGGTCGAAGTGTGGGCCATTCCCGCCAAGACCGGCGGATCGCGCGCCTTCTGCGACCGGATGAATGCCTGGGCGCAGGGGCAGGGCCAGCCGGGGCTGGGCTACATCTTCTTCAAGGACGGCGCCGGTTCGGGCCCGATCGCCAAGAATATTGGCGAGGAGCGGACGGCGGCCATCCGCGCGCAGCTCGGGCTTGCCGATGGCGATGCGGTGTTCTTCGTGCTCGGCCGGCCGGACAAGATGTACAAGTTCGCCGGCGAGGCTCGGGTGAAGGTTGGGCTCGACCTGAACCTGACCGAGCTCGACCAGTACAAGCTCTGCTGGATCGTCGACTTCCCGTTCTACGAGTGGAGCGAGGAAGAGAAGCGGTTCGACTTCGCGCACAACCCCTTCTCGATGCCGCAGGGCGGTCGCGAAGCGCTGGAGGGCAAGGACCCGCTGGAGATCAAGGCGTACCAGTACGACGCGGTCTGCAACGGCTTCGAAATCGCTTCTGGCTCGATCCGTAACCAGGAGCCGGAGACCATGGTCGCGGCGTTCGAGAAGACCGGAAAGAGCCGCGAGGAAGTCGAGGCGCAGTTCGGTGGCCTCTATCGCGCGTTCCAGTTCGGGGCGCCGCCGCATGGTGGCGCGGCGTTCGGCGTCGACCGCATCGTGATGCTGCTGTGCGGGGTGCAGAACCTGCGCGAAATCACGCTGTTCCCGATGAACCAGCAGGCCGAAGACCTGCTGATGGGAGCGCCGAGCCCGGCGGAGCCCAAGCAGCTGCGCGAGCTCGGCATCCGGCTCAACCTGCAGTAACAGGCGGGGGAGCGGCTTCGTCGCCGCTCCTTCGACCGACCTGCGACAGCACGCCCGCGGCCTGCGCGAGGGCAAGGCAGCAGGCGAGCGGCGCGGCGGCGACGAGCGTGCCGCGCCGGTGTGCCGGCAGGCGAACGATCATCGACAACGCGTAGAACAGGGCACCCGCTATCCGGCGCATCGCGCGAAGGGTGGCGTGGCCGCTCTGTTCCCGCATCCAGCCGTGGAGGTGGACGCCTCGCCGGAACGAGTCGGTGAGCGCGGCGCGGAAGGTCGTCGGGTTGCGGTGGAGGGTGACGACCGACGGAGCCCATGCCGGCGGGGCAGGCAGGCGGTCGTTGAACTCCGTGTCCTCGTTGGTCAACCGGTCTTCGAGGAAGGCACCGTGGTAGGCGAAGGCTTCGCGGCGATAGGAGACGCCGTAGCGCACGGTTCCGGCGCCCGGATAGTCGGGATCGCGGCGGCCATGGACCAGCATGTGGACGGCCCAACTGGCAAGGGGGATGCTTCCGTCGGCGGCGGGCGCCGGGAGGATCGCCGAGGCTACGGCCAGCGCCGTGCGGTGCGCGTCGAGACGATGCGCGGCCCAGCCGGGCGTGGCGAGGCAATCGGCGGCTAGGAAGGCGATAACGGGGCCATGCGATTCGGCGAGCCCCAGGTTGCGGGTGCCGCCGGGAAGCCGGGGCGTCGAGCCTTCGACCAGCACGATGTGGTCGAGGACGTGATGCAGGGCAGGGCGCAGCGACCCGGCACCCGTGTTGACGACGATGATCTCGATAGCGAGGCTGTCGTCGGCAAGGGATGCGACCGCCTCAGTTGCCCGCCTGTCGCCGTGAATGGACATCACCACCACCGAGATGGCAGGTGAGGATGGGACCAAACGCCCTCGATGAACTGTCCCGTCGTGCGCCGGGGTGATAGCGGTCGGGCGAAGTGGAGCGGGCAATGAGGTGTCCGGGTTGTTGACTGTGGAAGTTCCAGCGCTGCGGAAACGGCGCCTGTTCGGGCCGCCCCGCCTGGTCGCCGTGTTCTCGTTTCGCTACGACGCACACCTCGTGCCGGACCTGATCGAGAATCTGCGGCCGATCGTCGACGGCTGGATCAGCTGGGACGATCGGCAGGCGACGACCACGTATACGGGCGATACGGAGCGGCGCAAGCTGCTGATCCAGGCTGCCTACGACGCCGGTGCCCAGTGGGTGCTGGCCATGGACCCCGACGAGCGGCTGGAAAAGGCGGCGGCGTGGAAGCTCCGCGCGCTGACCATGGTGCCGTTCGCGAGGAGCTGGACGTTCCGGCTGCGCGAGCTCTACGCGCCGGACGCCTACCGCGTGGACGGCATCTGGGGCCGCAAGCGGCAGGCGCGGTTGTTCCGGTTGTTCGACGAGCAGTTTCCGATCGCCGAGCGCGGCAGCTTCGAAACGGCGGAACTGCACCAGCCCTGGGTACACTACCGCGAAGGGCAGCGGCGCTCGAACCTCAACCTCTACCACCTCAAGATGATCACGCCGGAACGGCGGCAGGCTCGCAGTGCGCTCTACAACGCGCTCGACCCCGAGCGCCGGTTCCAGAAGGTGGGATACGACTATCTCGCCGACGATTCCGGCGCGACGCTGGAACGCATACCGAGGGGGCGTGAGTACCTGCCGCCGCATCGGGAGGATGCCGGGCTGTGGATGGCCCCGCCGGAAGTGGTCGATCCGATACGCCGGGAGTGAGCCGTTCAGCGGCGCCCGAGCGTCTGCGCTGCGGCCGTCTTGGCGCGGTCCAGCAGGTAGCGCGGCCAGGTGCTCTTCACCAGCAGCAGCATGCTGCGCTTGCGCTCCGAGTGGACGCGGTCGAACACCCGCATGTCCCAGCCCGCCGTGACCTGTACGAGGACGGGCAGGGGATCGTTGCCTTCGATTCGGTAGAGCCCGGCGTCGGCGAGGACCGCGGTGAAGTCGGCGTGCCGGGCGAGCAGGGCGCGCAGCAGCACGGTCTGGCGGCGCAGCCGATCGAGATCCGAGGTTTCGCGGTTCACGCCGTAGCGGGCCCCGATCCACTGGTGCAGCCGCTCGCCGGAAAGCCGTTCGGACGGCGGGCGGAACGAGACCTGCTTGCGGCCCTCTTCGATCGGCCGCAGCGGCTCGAGCGGGTACCAGAAGTCCAGCGGACGCTCGACCGGGACCTCGACCTCCACATTCGCCAGGGCGGCAATAGTGGCGCCACGCCTGAGACAAAGGAAACCGTCGCACGGGAAGCCGAGCTCCGCGAGGGCGGGCTGCAGCTGGCCGCGGGCGAAGGCCCGGTTGATGCGGTTGTCGATGCCGGGGGCATAGAGGTCGCGCGGGATCCAGGTGAGGCGGCGGCGCGCGGCATCGACGACCACCAGGATGTCGGTGCGCGACGTCCAGTTGTCCTCATCCATGATGGCGACGCAGACGGTGTTGGCGCACACGCGGAGACCTCCCGGCTCTCAGCAACGGTTACCGATCGTTAACCATCTCTTAAGCAGCCGGGCGATAGGCATTTTCTGCCTAGTTTGGGGGCGGATTCGCGCGCCGTGAAGTCCAAGTACGCCAATGTGCTGATGCTGCTTGCGGCGATCGCGGCTTTCCTGCCGGTGATGGCGGTCGACTTCCTCGTCGATTCCTACGTGCGGGTGAAGGAGCGGGCGGTGTTGCAGAACTCCGCCGACGCCATCGCCGGCAACGTGCAGGCCGCCGCATATGACACGATAGCTTCGCTGCGCCGGGTGCTGGCGGACAGCCCGTCGCTCTGTACGCCGAGCTTCGTCGCCAACGTGCACAGGCAGATGGAGCAGAGCCTCTACCTGCGGCAGGTGCTGGTCGAGAATTTCAACGGCGTGCAGTACTGCGACGCGCTCGGCAAGGAGGTAAGCTACTCGGCGCTCTCCAAGCCGCTGAGCATTCCCAGCCACACCGAGACGCTGGAGATCGCGCGGCTGGGCGGGCTCTCGGCGCCCGTGCTGAAGGTGACACAGGGGTTCGGCGAGGCGCGCAAGGTTTCGGCCTTCGCGCCGCTGGTGGCGTCGACGCCGCAGAGCCTGCTTGCCGGCCTGAAGCCGACCACCACGGTTCGGCTGTCGCTGGCCGACGGCACCGAGGTGATGACCGCAGGCGACGGCAACGCGTTCGGCGAGCACGATGACGCCGACTACCTGGCGGTGGAAAGCTTTGCCGGGGAACTGCCGCTGAAAGTATCGGCTACGGTGCCGTTCGCGATGGTGCGAGCCGACTATTCCGACCTCGACGCCGGTTTCACCGTGCTCTGCTGCCTGATGTGCGGGGCATTCCTGGCGCTGGCGCTGCAATATGTGCGGCGCTCTGACCTGCCGGCCTTCGACCTCGAGCGCGCC
>JAEYTN010000306.1 GCA_023433985.1 Pseudomonadota bacterium
GTCCGCACCTGCTCGTCGCCCCGCCGGATGATGCGGAACTCGGATACGTAGCTCGACCGGCTCTCGACAGCCATGGCGACGCGATGCTCCGCCAGGGCCGCATCCTCGGGATGCAGCGAGTTCTCCCAGTCACCCGGCCCGATCGGGGCATCCGGCGCATAGCCGTAGATTTCGCGCACCCGGTTGTCCCAGAACAGCTCGCCGGTCTCGAGGTTGGCTTCGAACAAGCCGATGCGCGACACTTCGAGCGCCAGCTCCAGCCGCCGTGACAGCCGCAACAGCACCTCGTCGGCCGTCTTCTCCTCGGTGACGTCGGTATCGGTGCCGATGATCCGCTTCGGCCGTCCGTCCGGAAACCACTCGATCGGCGAGCCGAGGCTCGAAATCCAGATGTAGTGTCCGTCTCGATGGCGCTCGCGATACTCCATGTGCACGCGCTGCAACTCGCCGGTATGCTGTCGCCGGATCAGCTCCAGGATTCGCGGCAGGTCCTCGGGATGCACCCGGTCCGTCCAGACCTCGTGCACGTCTTCCGGGTCGCTGTCGGGGTCGAGGCCGCGCATCAGTCGCCAGGTGCGCGAGTGATAGACGACGCCCGTCGAAACGTCGGCGTCCCACACGCCCTGCCGGGCGCTTTCGAGCGCCATCTCCCAGCGGCTTTCCGAGCGGTCGAGCGCGGCTGCCACCTGATGCAGCGCGGTAACGTCCTGCACGAGCCCCCACAGGCCGTCGCCTTCGGCGCGCACGATGCCCGTGGCCATCCGGTTCCCGCCATCGGCGAGCGGGATGGCGAGTTCGATAGGAGCAGAAAGATCCCCGGAACGAACCTGCCTGACCGACTCGAAAAGGCGGCGCCGTCCGCCCAGCCGCCGGAGCACCTGGCGGACGTTCGGCTGCGACGAATGACCGAGCAGCTCCAGCAGCCCATCTGAGCAATGGAGACCGGTCGTAGGCGACCAGGACCAGCGCCCCAGCCCGGCGAGGCGCTCGGCCTCCGCGAACTGCTGCGCCGCCTGCTCCGGCCTGTTCCCGTCGATCGGACGGGTCTGTCGGTTCCGCTGTCGGGAAGCCGTCATCGATACCATACCCTCACGGCCACCCTCCCGGGGCCGATCCGGCCAGCATTGCCTTGGCGGGCTTTATTTTTTCTTACGGAAGGCCTTGGCTTTCGCTAGGCGGCGCAGGCTCTTGCGCGTTCCAGCAGGAAGGTCCGCTCGCGCTCGTTGCGCGTCATTTCCGCCGCCCGCTCGAATTCGGCCCGAGCCTCGTTCATCCGTCCGAGCTTGTGCAGAAAATCGCCGCGGACGCTCGGCAGCAGGTGGTAGTTCTTGAGGGCAGGGGCCTCGGCCACCTGATCGAGCAGCGCCAGCCCCCGTGCCGGCCCGAACGCCATGGCATGCGCCACTGACCGGTTGAGCTCCACCACCGGGCTCGGCGTCACCTGAGCCAGCACGTCGTAGAACCCCGCGATCGCCCGCCACTCGGTGTCCGCGGCATTCCGTGCCCTGGCGTGACATGCAGCGATTGAGGCCTGCAGCACATACGGGCCGTAGTCGCCGCCAAGCGCAATCGCCCGCTCGAGCGCCGCCAGCCCGCGCCGGATCAGCATCTGGTCCCACTTCGCCCGGTCCTGGTCGAGCAGCAGCACGGGCTCGCCGTTGCGTCCGACCCGCGCCCGCATCCGCGACGCCTGGATTTCCATCAGCGCCACCAGCCCATGCACCTCGGGCTCGTCGGGCGCCAGCCCGGCGAGGATCCGTCCCAGCCGCATCGCCTCTTCGCAAAGCTGCGGCCGCGTCCAGTCCGCCCCTGCCGTCGCCGTGTAGCCCTCGTTGAACACGAGGTAGATCACCTCGAGCACCGAACCGAGCCGCTCCGCCCGGTCCTCCCCGCGCGGCACCTCGAAGGGCAGGCCCGCCTCCGCGAGGTTCTTCTTGGCCCGCACGATCCGCTGCGCCACGGTGGGCTCGGGCACGAGGAAGGCCCGCGCGATCTCGTCGGTCGTGAGCCCACCCAGCAGCCGGAGCGTCAGCGCAACCCGCGCCTCGGGCGATATCACCGGATGGCAGGAGGTGAAGATCAGCCGGAGCAGGTCGTCACCGACATCGTCGTCGAGCGCTGTGTCGAGGTCGGGCGGCGTCTGCTCCTCCTCCCTCAGGTCATGCCCCAGCTCGTCGAGCTTGCGCGCCGCCATCTTGTTCCGCCGGAAATAGTCGATCGCGCGGCGCTTGGCCGACTGCATCAGCCAGGCGCCCGGACTGCGCGGCACGCCGGTTTCCGGCCAGTGCTTCAGCGCCACGATCAGTGCATCCTGCGCCAGTTCCTCGGCCAGCCCCACATCGCGAACGATGCGGGTCAGTCCGGCGATCAGCCTGGCCTGCTCGAGCCGGAACACCGCCTCGATGGCCCGCTGCGTCTCTCGTTCCGAAGTCAGTGCGCTCATGGCGGCGGATCAGACCAAATCCGACCCGCCGCATCAAGCCACCCGGACGGAGAGCGTCAGCCGCCCGTTTTCTCGCGCATCGCCTGCTCGCGTGCCTGCAACTCGGGGGTGAACGCCTCGCCGAAATCCTCGGCCGTGATCACCTGTCTCAGTTCCAGCTGCACGTTGCCGTTGCCATCGAGCGGCGGCCACTGCTTCACCCAGGCGAGCGCTTCTTCGTAGGAGCCGACCTCGATCAGCGTGTAGCCCGCGATCAGTTCCTTCGCCTCGGCGAACGGTCCGTCGATGACCGTCGGCTTGCCGCCCGAGAAGCTGATCTTCGCGCCATGCCGGCTCGACTTCAGCCCGTCGCCCCCGACCATCACGCCGGCTGCGACGAGACGCTCGTTGAAGCTCGTCATCTGTTCGATCAGTTCGGTCGAGGGCATCGCCTCGGCTTCGGTGTCGCTGTCCGCCTTGCGGATGATCATGAAGCGCATGTCTGCTTCTCCTCTGTCGCCGCTACTCGGACGTTCCAGTCTGCGATTCGAACCGCTCGATCTGCTCGGGCGGCAGCACGTCCGCGAAGTCGGCCGCCTCGAACACGCGGCGCACCTCGACCTGGCCGCCGTCGCCAACGGGAATCCGTCGCGCCCAGCTCAACGCCTCTTCCTTGTCCTTGGCGCTGATGATCCAGAACCCGGCAATCAGCTCCTTGGCTTCCGCGAACGGCCCGTCGACCACGCGAGCCTTGCCGCCTTCCCAGTTCACCATCGCGCCTTCCTTGGAGGGATGCAGCCCATCGGCCGCCAGCAGCACACCGGCGTTGATCAGTTCCTCGTTGAACTTCCCCATGGCCTCGAACTCCTCAGGCGCAGGCATCGCCCCGGCCTCGGTCTGCTCGTCGGACTTGATGATCATCATGAAGCGCATTGTTGTCTCCTGTTGCCCGGCAGCCATCGGTCCTCGTGGCCGATTTCAACCTGCCTTCGATGACACGACGAGCGGGGAAGGGCGCAATCGACACGCCCAAACCGATTTTTCTGAAGACTTTTTGAAGGGGGCCGCCGTTAGTAGACGGCCGTCAGCACTTCGATTTCCTCGCCGGCTCCGGGCTGCACCTCGAACTCGCGGTTGTAGACCTGCTCGCCGCGCTTGGCCAACACGAGGTAGTCGCCCTCTGCCAGCACGGTGGAGGGGAAAGCACCGATGCTCGAAAACACCGTCTGCCCGTCCTGCGTCTTCACCGTCCAGTCGATGTCGGCGATCGCTTCCCCACCGGGTTCCGATACGAGCTTGAACGAGACCTGCGACGCCTTGTGGTAGAGGGTCGCCTCGGTCAACTGCCCGGGCTCCACCCGCAAGTCGGCGCGCACCACCGCGTTTACGTCCCCGAAATACGACACGATGTGGTAGGTGCCGGCATTCAGGGTGACGATGTCGCTCGGCGCGAGGTTCTGCGCCACCACCGTCCGCTCGCTCTCTCCCCCGGCCGTGTAGATGTCGAAGCGGAGGAGGTTGATCGGGATCGCGATATCCCCCGTTACCGCAGCGCTGAGCCGCATCGCGCCGGCATCGAGTACCAGCGCCTTCTCATTTGCTCCGTCCACAACCGTGATCGTGTCCGTGGTCTGTGCCCGCCCGAAGGCGACGTGCACCACGTAGTTCCCCGGCACCAGCTCGAGATGCGCCGTTGCCTCATCCGATTTCGCCGCCAGCGCCAGGTCGCCCGAAGCGTCGGTTCGGGTTTCGAACACGCGCCAGGTCAGACCGTCGGGGATGGTGGTGCCGCCATCGGTGATCCGCGCCACCAGCGTCACCGGCTGCGGCACGGCCGCCACCTTCTCGACTGCTTCGACGGCCGGTGTTGCGGGCGCGGCCTCTGCCGGGGCCGTGTCTGCCTCGGCAGGGGCGGGTTCGACGGCCGGTTCCACTCCTGCCGGCATGCGGTCGGCCGGGCGCGGCATCGGTACGGGCGGCTCGCCGTCCTGCGCCACCGCGAGGCTCGATGCGAGCATGGCGACAACGCCCAACAAGCCGATCCAATGCCTGATCTTCACCGAAACTCCCCGCCCGCCGGGTCACGCCCGCCGGATGCGGCGTTCGTCTACCCTTGGATTGGGGAAAAGCTGTGTCATAAGCAGGCCAGCCCTCGCAAGGACCAGAGCATGCCTATCAACGTTCCAGTGCGTGACTACCTCAAATCCCGCCGTTCCGTCGGCATCGGCTTCCTCAAGGACCCCGGTCCGTCTTCCGAGGAACTGGCGGAAATCCTCACTATCGGTACCCGCGTGCCCGATCACGGCAAGTTCGTGCCCTGGCGCCTGATTCTCATCGAAGGCGACGCCCGCATCCGCGCCGGCGAGAAGCTGGCGGAAATCCAGAAGCGCCGCCGCCCCGATATCGACGAGGCAAGCCTCGACCTCGAGCGTCGCCAGTTCCTCCCCGCGCCGGTCACCGTCGGCGTGCTGCTCTCCCCCAAGCCCAACCCGAAGGCGCCCGAGATGGAGCAGCTGCTCTCGGCCGGCAATGTCTGCTTCAACCTCTCGCACGCCGCATTCGCCATGGGCTACGCCGCCAGTTGGACCAACCGCTGGTACGGCTTCGACACCGAAGCCCAGGCCATGCTCGGCGCCCGCGGCGGAGAACGCTTCGTCGGCTTCATCCACATCGGCACCCCGACCACCGTCATCGAGGACCGCGACCGCCCCAACCTCGACGAGATCGTCACCCGCTGGGGCGAGTAAGGGGAGGGACGGCGGGAGGGCGGAATGAGGGGCCCCTCCACGCCGCCCCCCGCGCGTCATTAACCCCGCGTTAACCCAGAGCCCTCATTCCTTAACCAACTCTTACCAGCCGGGCCCCGAGTCGATGGGCGTCACACCCATTTCCGTCCCGCAGCCGCTCGCCTACGCCATCGACACGGCGGGCGACAAATCGGACGTCGACTTCGACTACCTCCTCCAGACCGCCATCCGCGAGTCGAGCCTGAACCCGACGGCAAAGGCCGGCACATCGAGCGCCACCGGCCTGTTCCAGTTCCTCGATTCCACCTGGCTTATGGTGATGAAGCAGGAGGGCCCGCGTCTCGGCTATGGGCGTTACGCCGACGCTATCAAGATCGACAAGGACGGGGACTACTTCATCGCCGACAAGAAGTTGAAGGCGGAAGTTCTCAAGCTGCGTGAAGACCCGCAGGTCGCCGCCGACCTCGCCGCCGCCTACACCAAGTCGAACGGCGACTACCTCTATGGCCGCTTCGGCCGCGTCCCGAGCCCCGGCGAGCTCTACATCGCTCATTTCCTCGGGGCCAATGGCGCCGCGAAGTTCTTCGACGCCGGCCTCGCCGACCCCAACCAGAGCGCCGCCGCGATCTTCCCCCGGCAGGCAAAGGCGAACAGGACCATCTTCTACCACGAAGGCCAGGCGCGCTCGATCAAGCAGGTCTACCAGCTGCTGGTATCCAAGCACGACGGTGCGCCTCCGCCGGTGGATGTGAACTTCTCCGCCCAGCAACTCGCCACCGGAAAATCCGCCGAGGGTCAGGGCAAGTGGCCGGACGCCACCCCGCTGCCGTCGCGCTTCGGGCCGGACGACATGAGCTTCACCGCGCTCTTCTCCAATGAAGGGCAAGTCCAGGGCCGCACCCTGATCAGCCCGGCGGAGGAAGCGCAGGGCGCGGCGCTTTTCACCCAACTCTACGGACAGGGCCAGGCGGTCCCGGTGGTTGACGGCGAGTAAAACCCTATGGTGAACCGTTCCTTAAGCCTTGCCGGCTAACGTCATTTTTGACGGTCTGCCGGAGAGTTGGATGGTTGCGTACCAGGATTTCGTCGCCCTCAGCCAGTCCCGCGACAGCGAGGAGCGAGGCCGGGCGGCGCACATCGCGGCCATGGCCTATCTCGGCCACAGCGGTCCCGCCGACGAGCACGCCGCGCTCTATGCCGCGCTGATCGGCTTCCTTGACGATCCCTCCGTCCGCGTTCGCGGTGCGCTGGCCTACGGCCTGCTGCACGCTGCCGAGGCCCCGCGACCGATCCTCCTCGCCCTGCTGCAGGACAGCCCCGTCATCGCCCGCGCCGTGGCGCAGTATTCCCCGGCGCTGGTCGATGCCGACTTGATGATGGTCATCCGCACCGCCGACGACGCGATGCTGCTCGCCATCGCCCAGCGCGAACGCCTGTCGGCTCGCGTAACCGAGGCGTTGGTGACAGCCGGGGGCAGGGCGCTGGTGCTGAAGCTTCTCGCCCGCGAGGACCTCGCCATCCCCACTGGCCTTCTGGCCCGCCTCGCATCCGAGCACGGGGCTGAAGACCCGGAGGTCCGCGGGCACCTGCTCGCTCGCGACGACCTGCCCGCCGCCTCTCGACTGCTGCTCGTGCAGGCCGTCGCCGCCGCCCTGCGGGGCGTACGCATCGTCGCCGGTGCTGTCGCGCCGCAACGTCTCGACCGCCTCCTGCGCGACGCCACCGATACCGCGCTCACCGGCATCGGCGAGGCCGAAGCCGCCGCCGGTCGCGTGCCCTACACAGCCGATATGGTCGAATCCGACAAGGTTTCCACCCGCGTGCTGCTCCACGCCATCGTGCAGGGCCACGTGCTGTTCTTTGCCGATTGCATCGCCGAGCTGGCCGAAACCCCGCGCGACAAGGTCTTCACCTTGCTCGAACACGGCAGCCGCGCCGCGCTTAACGCGCTGTTCGTGCGCTGCGGCCTAACTCCGGCGGTTCGCAACATGCTGGCCCGGCTAATCGCGCACGCCCGGGCCGCCGACTTGGCCGACGACCTCGCGGCCCGCCACTTCGTCGTCACCGCGCTCACCGAAGAGCTGATCGCCGACCACAGCGGCAACATCCCGCCCGAACTCGAGGAGGCCTTCACCTACCTCAGCGAGCAGAATGTCATCCTCGCCCGCCGCGCCGCCCGCGGCGTCATGTCGGTCTTCGCCGCGACCCCCAGCGGCAGCGGCCTCGCGCTGCCCGAGCCCTATGCGGGTGAACCGATCCTGGCGTTGCCGGCCGCCTAGTACCGGAACTGTTCGCTCAGCACCCGCTCCTCGAGCCCGGTGCCCGGGTTGAACAGCAGGTTCACCCACTTCGACCGGATCTCGCGCACCGTCACCTCGAGAACGCGCTGAAACTCCACATTGTCCGCCACGGCGCTGACCGGCCGCTTCTCGGCCTCTCGAGTGCGGAACGTCACCACCGCGCGGTTGGGCAGGATCGCCCCGCGCCAGCGCCGCGGCCGGAACGG
>JAEYTN010000318.1 GCA_023433985.1 Pseudomonadota bacterium
TGACCCGCTCCGACGTGGCCAAGGGCCACCCCGAGTACTACCAGGACCTGGCCGAGCGCATCGCGCGTGAGACGCCCGGGGCCTACTTCATCAACCAGTTCGGCAACCCGGACAACCCGGCGGCGCACGAATTCGGCACCGGGCCGGAGATCCTGCGCCAGATGGACGGCGAACTGGACGCCATCGTCTTCGGTTGCGGCAGCTCCGGCACCATGACCGGCCTGTCGCGCTGCTTCGCCGAGCATTCGCCGCAGACCGAGATGGTGCTGGCCGATCCGGTCGGCTCGATCCTGACCCAGTACATCAACGAGGGTGTCCTGAGCACCAAGTCGGGCAGCTGGCTGGTGGAAGGCATCGGCGAAGATTTCCTGCCGCAGATCTCGGACTTCAGCCGGGTGAAGAAGGCTTATGCGATCAGCGACGGCGAAAGCTTCCATACCGCCCGCGAGTTGCTGGCGAAGGAGGGCATCCTGGGGGGCTCGTCGACCGGCACCCTGCTGGCCGCGGCCCTGAAGTACTGCCGTGAGCAGACCACGCCGAAGAAGGTGCTGGTCTTCGTCTGCGATACCGGCAACAAGTACCTGTCGAAGATGTACAACGACTACTGGATGCTGGACAACGGCTTCATTGATCGCCCCCAGTACGGCGACCTGCGCGACCTGATCCTGCGCCCCTACAGCCAGCGCGATACGGTGGTCGTCAGCCCCACCGACCTGCTCACCACTGCCTACCAGCGGATGAAGCTCTACGACGTCTCACAGTTGCCGGTGATGGAGGGCGACAAGCTGGTCGGCATCGTCGACGAAAGCGACGTGCTGCTGCATGTCTACGGCGACGAGGCCCGTTTTCGCGACCCGGTTTCCACCGCCATGGTCAGCAAGTTGGACCGCTTGGACGTGCGCTCGCCGATCGAGGCGCTGCTGCCGGTGTTCGACCGGGGGCAGGTCGCCATCATCACGGACGGGGATGCGTTTCTCGGCCTGATCACGCGTATCGATCTGCTGAATTACCTGCGTCGCCGCGCGCAGTAGGCGGCGATCCCGTCATCCATGGGGAGGATGGCGTGGCAAGGAAGATAGGTTAAGACCCGGCTGGTAGAATGACCGGCTGCTTTTAGGAACCCGAACATGTCGCATCATCCATCCCCAGCCGGCGACGGCGCTGGCGATCTCGCACTAGCCACGCTGGCCATCCACGGCGGCCAATCGCCCGATCCCAGCACCGGCGCCGTCATGCCGCCGATCTATGCGACGTCCACCTACGCCCAGAGCAGTCCGGGGGTCCATCAGGGCTTCGAATACTCGCGCACCCACAATCCCACCCGGTTCGCCTACGAGCGCTGCGTCGCCGCGCTTGAGGGCGGTACCCGCGGCTACGCGTTCGCCTCCGGCATGGCCGCGACATCGACGGTGCTCGAGCTGTTGGACAGCGGCAGCCACGTCATCGCGATGGATGACCTGTACGGCGGCAGTTACCGCCTGTTCGAACGCGTGCGCAAGCGCACGGCGGCGCTGGATTTCAGCTTCGTCGACCTGACCGACCTGGCGGCGTTCGAGTCTGCCATCAGGCCGGACACGCGAATGGTCTGGGTGGAAACGCCGACCAACCCCATGCTCAAGATCGTCGACATCGCCGCCGTCTGCGAGATCGCGCACAGGCACGGCCTGCGCGTGGTGGTCGACAACACGTTCGCCTCGCCGATCCTGCAGCGTCCGCTCGCGCTCGGCGCCGACATCGTCATGCATTCCGCCACCAAGTACCTCAATGGCCACTCCGACATGGTCGGCGGCATGGTGGTGGTCGGCGACGATGCCGAGCTCGCGGAGCAGATGGCCTTCCTGCAGAACTCCATCGGTGCCGTGCAGGGACCGTTCGACAGCTTCCTCGCCCTGCGCGGCTTGAAGACCCTGCATCTGCGCATGAAGGCGCATTGCGACAATGCACTGGCCCTGGCGCAGTGGCTGGAGACGCATCCGGCGATCGAGAAGGTGATCTACCCTGGTCTCGCCTCGCATCCGCAGCATGCACTTGCCGCGAAGCAGATGCAGGGGTATGGCGGCATCATGTCGCTCGTGCTGAAGGGGGGGGTCGAAGTTGCGCGATACATGTGCGAGAACGCAGGCCTCTTTACGCTCGCAGAGTCCTTGGGTGGCGTAGAAAGTCTGGTCAATCACCCGGCGGTGATGACGCATGCCTCGATTCCCGCCGAGCGCCGCGCAGTGCTGGGCATCAGCGACGGGTTGGTAAGGTTGAGCGTGGGCGTGGAAGATGTGGCAGATCTTCGTGAAAGTCTTGACCGGTCGCTGTCCGTCTAGTCGCTGCCCCTTCGAGAGCATTATGCATTCCATTCCGACCCCCCTAGATCCTTTCCTTGCCCTGACCAAATACCGGTACTTGGCGCGCCAGCTCGTAAAAAAGGAACTGACAACCAAGTTCCGCCGCTCAGCGCTCGGGTTCCTTTGGATGGTACTGAGTCCGCTGCTTCTACTGGGCGGTTACACGCTCGTTTTTGGTGTGCTAATGAAGGCAAGGTGGGGTGGCGCCGGTACCAGCGGGGAGTTCGCGCTGGTTCTTTTCTCTGGCCTCATTTTTTACAACTTTTTTGGTGAGGTCATAGCGAAGTCACCCAGCTTGATTTACGGCAACCAGCCGTACGTCAAGAAAATGGTGTTTCCCCTTGAGGTCTTGAACTGGTCTGCGGTCCTGTCGGCGTCGGTCAATTTCGCTATCGGACTGCTGACTTGGATCATCTTCTGCGTTGTAGTTAAAAAGTCGCTACCGGCGACAATAATCTGGCTGCCGGTGGTGTTCATTCCTTTCGCTCTCTTCACTTTGGGCTGCTCATGGCTGCTGTCCGGATATTCGGTCTTTCACCCAGACGCGGAGCATGTGGTCCCGATCGTGTTGCTGCTGATGATGTTCCTGTCACCTTTGTTCTTTCCGGTGGAGTCGTTGCCGGAAAATTTCCGCTCCGTTATCCAGTATAACCCGCTGACCTATGTTCTCGAGGAGGCACGGGGCGTGATGATCGGAGGCCGGGCGCCGGATGGATTGACCGTTGCGGTGGGAAGTGTGGTCGCGGTCGCGATGGCGTGGCTTGGCTACGCGTCCTTCACGGGTAATCGGGAGGGCTTTGCCGATGCGGTCTGAACCTGCGATCAGTGTGCGAGGTGTCGGCAAGTACTACGAATTCGAGCACACGCACGAGTGGTCGTTGTTCGGGCGCAGAAAGCCCAAGAAACCTAGCGGCAACGGTTATCGTGCCTTGTCGGACATCAGTTTTGACGTTCCCAAGGGGCAAGCTGTTGGTGTCATTGGCCGGAACGGTGCGGGTAAGAGCACGTTGCTGCAGATTCTCACCGGAAGCCTGAAGCCGACTGAAGGCGACGTCGTGGTCAACGGGCGTGTTTCCGCCCTGTTGGAACTTGGAGCTGGCTTCAATCCTGAGTTCACTGGTCGCGAGAATATTTTCCTCGCGGGTGCGGTGCTTTCCATGACGGAAAAGGAAATTTCCGCCCGATACCAGGAAATCATCGATTTTGCCGACATCGGCGATTTCATCGACAACCCGGTGAAGTCCTATTCGAGCGGCATGATGGTGCGCTTGGCGTTCTCGCTGCAGGTGCATGTGGATCCGGACATCCTGATCGTCGACGAGGCACTGAGCGTCGGTGACATCTTCTTCCAGCAGAAATGCATCGCTAAGATCCGTGAGATCCTCGCGCGCGGCGCAACCCTATTGTTCGTCTCGCATGGATTGAATTCGGTCAAGAGCCTCTGCTCCCGGGCAATCCATCTGCAGAAGGGCTTGCTGGTCGCGGATGGGCCGGCAGGCGAGATCTGCGATGCATACCAGAACTCCACAACCAGCAGTTCGCTGGCGGACTGGCGTCTCGCGGTCGAGGCGTCGAAGATGGCGGGCGACGAGATCGGCGCTATGGAGGCGGTGGACAGCCTAGAGAGAGCTGGCAATCAAGCCGACCCTGGATTCCCTATGCGCTTGTCTCAAAGGTCTGGTAGCGGCGATATCCAATTTACGGGCCTTCTTGTGATCGATGAGGCCGGGCGGCAGGTCGTATCGATTGAGCATGGAGGGAAAGTAAGGCTCCGCGCTTATCTTCATGCTCGTGACGATATTCCCGAAGGCGCTGCTATCGGCGTGCTCTTGCGCGATGCTAACGGCGTGGATCTTATCGCCTTCAATTCCGACTTTTATGGACGGCGTCTGCCGGCTTTCCGAGCCGGCGAAGATTATGTCTGGGAGTTGGAAGTCGATCTGCCCCTGGCGCGTGGCTTCTATTCGCTGCATCTGGGGGTCAAGCCCAACCCGGCTAGCGAGTTTTTCTACGACAGGTGCTTCAACGCCGCTCTGCTAGAGGTTCTCGGCAATCCGCTGACGTGGGGTCAGTACGGCGGGCGCATCATCCATGTGCCGGAAGCGATCGAACTGAGAAGGGTACTTCAGGAGGCGCCCTGATGTTCGTCTCGTTTCTACTGCCGTTCGCAGAGCGGGGTGCCGGACCCGTCCATCATTGGGTCATGCTTGCCCAGATGGCAAGGTTCGGCCCGGACGAGATCGTCTTCATTGCCGACGATGCCTACTTCACCGAGGAGGCAGTTCCGTTCGGCCAGGTGCTCAAGCTTGGCGGACTCAGGTTCACCTGCCCCTCCAGGGAGCAGTTCGCGAGCTTCCGGAAAGTCGCGCTTGAAGACGACCTGATCGCCGATCTTCTGGAGAAAGGCACGCACCTCGACGTGCTCGACCAACTGTTGGTGGAGCCAATTCCGCAATTGGTCTCCGGTCTCAAGGAGGTGCTCACCGAGTTCGTTACATCCGGGGAGCTCGAGGCTGTATTGACATGGTGCAACTGTCCCTCGCTGCGTCGAGCAATGGACGAGCTAGGTGGCGGTCCGATCGTGCACAACGAACTCGGAGCGTTGCGCAGTCCGCTCTATCGAGACACGTTCTATTTCGACCTGCAGGGCGTGAACGGTGCGACCACCCCGGCCTCATGGAAGCCGGAGGATGTAGCGGCGGAGCTCGCGGAAACTGAGCTTCTCGCGGACGACGAGTTGAGGGGGTTGCTGGTTGCGGATGTCCAACGCGTCGATGCGCTCAGGCCCGGCACGCCCACCTATGCTGCGGGCGTTGCGCTGCAAGTGGAGGACGATTCGAACATGATCGCCTTCGCGCGTGGCTGGACCTCAATATCGGTGCTTTACGAGGCGATGGGTCGGTTCGGGCCGGAGTCGACGCTTATCCGCTCCCATCCCGGCGCAAGATTCAGGTACCAAGGAGGATTGGGTGTCGCGGATACGTCGGCGGATTCACTCGAGTTCCTCAGCAACATTGGCACGTTGATCTCCATCAATTCCAGCCTGGTTGCCGAAGCTGCGCTGTGGGGAAGGTCTTTCGAGGCTAAAGGTGATACCCCCGCGCTGTGCATGGCTTTCCTCGGCAACGTCGATGAGGACGTTGCCATGGCGGTGCGCAATGCATTCTTCCTCGGCTACCTGGTGCCGTCGGAGTTGCTTTTCGATGTCGGGTACTACCGCTGGCGCCTCGCCGGGGCAACGCTTGCCGACTGTGTCGCGCGTCACCGGGCGATCCATACGGGCAACAATTCGCCGGTTGCGATAGCCGCCCTGTCGATCAGTTCGGGCGCTGCCACTACCGATGGCGGCTTGGTTCGTCTGCCACCGTTGTGGACCTCTACCCTCGCCTTGGAGGCGCAGCTGGAGAACGCCCGCACGGAACTAGCGGCGGTCAAACTGAGTCGCTACGACGAGGCCGAGCGCTCGCGAGCCCAGATTGAGGCGCTCACAGCATCGGCCCAGCACTGGCAGTCCGAGGCAGAGGAAAATTGGCGCGCGCTGGAGTGGTTCAAGGGACATGTCACGGAGCTTCAGGGGGCGTTGACCAAATGTGCGGAACAGCAAGGATGTGTTGAGCGCGACCTGGGGGAGTCCAGGGTTCGGGTTGCCGCTCTGGAGACTCGTGTCCAAGACGAGGAGAGGCAGTCCGCAGAGTGGCGGCACCGTCTCAGCGAGTTGCAACTGCGGTTGGACACCGTGCTGGCGGGTCGGCACGACATTGAAGGACATCTCGCCGAGGCGGCAGCGCTGGCCGCCTCGCTGCAGGCACGCGTCTCGCAGGCAGACGAAGCGCTGCAGCGTCGCGAGCAGCAGTATGCCTCGGAACAGTCGATCCTGGACGAGCGAATCAGGGAGTTGGAGTCGGAGCTCAGCCAATTCGTGATCTTCTCGTCGCGGATCGCTGCCATCGTCGGTCGCTCGGGGGGCGCACCGGGGCAGGGCTCTGGAGCGGAGCTGCGACTGCTGCGCGACGAGGTGGAGCAGCACATTCGATCGATCACCGACGCCGCCTCTGCGCAGGCGATGCTCGTTGAGCGCGTAGTGGCGACGACTGCCGTGCTGTCCTCGTCGCAAATGCAGGAAGCCGCGAAGATTGGCCACTTGGCGGACGAAACCGTGCAGGAGGATCATCTCGGGCTCGTCTCGGGCAGAGTGGCATGCGCGCTAGCGGCGCTCGAGCGCCTGCGACTGTCGCGCGACCAGGCGTTGGAAGAGCTGGCTACCGCCTGTGAAAGGTTGACACGTACGTTGGAAGGTGTTGGCCTTCCCGTATCCGACTACCCCTTGCTTGCGAGTCAGATCGACAGGCTGAACGAGTGGATATCGGTGGTGCAGGAACGGCAAGTGGAGCTCTCGACAGAGGTGGTGCTGTTGAGGAAGAGAAGGTCCTTGCTCGAGTTTTTTGTCGGCAGGGAAATCAGTATCGGAAGGAAGCACAGGGGTTGATATGAGAAGTTCGGTGAGCGCCGTGATCACCTTTCACGGCGAGGGGGTGTTGGCGCATCCCACGTTGCACTCGATTGAACGCTGCAGGAAGTTCGCAGAAGAGCGCGGGATCGGGGTCGATTTCGTCATCACGTTGGACAATGCGGATGCCGAGACCAAACGCGTTGTGAAAGGGCATCCTGTTCTGCGCGACAGCGACCAAGTTCACGAGGTGAGTTTCCGCGATCTCTCCAGCTGTCGGAATTTCGCCATCGAGAATTCGCGCAGCGATTACGTTGGAACGTTCGACGGTGACGATTATTTTTCCAAGAACTGGATCGCGCGCTGTGTCGAGCTCATCGAGCTTGAAGGCGAGAAGAACATCTACCACCCTGAGCTGATGCTGGCATTCGGGGGTTGGAACGCGTACTGGTGGCAGGTGGACCAGATGGAGGAGTACTACCGGCCAAGCGCTTTGCTGTCGATGAACTACTGGAATGCATGCGCGTTCGCCGCCCGAAGTGTGTTCGAGGAGTGTCCATACCAAGTGTCGCGAGTAGGGGAGGCTGGTTTCGGTTTCGAAGACTGGCACTGGAACTGCGAAACGATCTCCGAGGGTTACGCGCACAGGCTGGCGCGCGGTACGGCCCGATTTGAGCGAAGAAAGGAGGGTGGCTCGCTCAATGTGGCGCATCAACTGGCCGGGGCGGTGATCAAGCCGAGCCGCTTCTTCGAGGATTTCAGCAATGTATAGATTCCTCCTGAGCTGCTACCGGGCCTTGGATCGAGCGGTCGTCGCATTATTGCCCGATTCGATGACGCGCCGTTTCCGTGCGTCCTCCCTGCGAATCGCGCGCCGCCTCTATCCGGAGAGGATCGTCGCCAAGAGTGTCGGTGAACTGCTGGCCATGTCATCCGTCAACAGCTGGTCGCCCCCGTCCCTGCCGGCGTGGGTACGCGAGGAGCTGGCCGAGCTTTCGGAAATCGACCCTGACGTGCACCCCGATGGCGCTTGGGTGACTTCAGCGGAATTTTACTCCGCACCCTGGACGTACGATATGCCCGGCAAGGCCTACTTTTCGCTGCGCGCGAAGTTGCCGTCGAGCGTCGACGTCATGCTGTTCGCGCCATGGATCAAGCGGGGCGGTGCGGACTTGGGTCTGATCCATTTCGCCAATGCCCTGCATCAAAATTTTGCCCAAAAGGTCGCCGTCGTCACGACCGAGGCCGCAGATTCTCCCTGGCGCGATCGACTTGCCGATGGCGTGGTTTTTGTCGACGCGGGCCAGGTGCTGTCCGAGTTGCACCTGCACCACCAAGTCGACGTAGTGGTTCGCTTGCTGCTGCAGGTCGGACCGCGGACGCTGCACATCATGAATTCGCTGGTGGCCTGGGAGGCCGTTAGGCGCAATGGTCTCGCGATCCGCCAGTCGACCCGGATCTACGCGAGTCTGTACTGCGATGACGTGACCGAAGCCGGACAACGCGTGGGTTACGCGCGCAAGTATCTGCGCTGGTGCCATCCCGCGCTAGATGGCGTGATCAGCGACAACTCGCGGACGCCGCTCGAATGGGTAGAGAGTATCGGTGTGCGGCCCTCGCTATTCACCGTGGTGCCATTCCCGGCGCCGACCGCAAGCGGCAGTCCGGTGGCGCCGCTGGAGGGTGGCGTGCGCAACCGTATCCTCTGGGCGGGCAGGCTGGACAGGCAGAAGCGCCCCGACATCCTGGCGGCCATCGTGAGGGCCATGCCGGACTACCAGTTCGATATCCACGGATCGGCGCTCATCGATACGGGCCTAGCCCACGAACTAGGCGCGCTGCCGAACGTTACGCTGCATGGCAGCTACGAACGGTTTTCCGATCTCGCACGGGACTCGCATCTCGCCTACCTCTACACGTCGCAGTGGGACGGCCTGCCGAACGT
>JAEYTN010000333.1 GCA_023433985.1 Pseudomonadota bacterium
CGACCCGCGCCGTGCTGCTCGACGGCCAGGAGCTGGTGATCTGGCGCGGCGATGGCGCCGCCCATGTCTGGGAGGATCGCTGCCCGCACCGCGGCATGCGGCTGAGCCTCGGCTTCGTTCGCGACAACTCGCTGAACTGTCTCTACCACGGCTGGCAATACGGCCCCTACGCGAGCTGCGTGCGCATTCCCGCCCACCCCGACCTCAACGTGCCGCCAACCATCAAGGCCAGCGCCTTCGAGGCGACCGAGGCCGCCGGCCTCGTCTGGGTCCGCCTCGCGGGCACCGATCCCCTGCCCGACCTGCCCGCGAACGCCGCCCCCGTCGTTAGCTTTTCGGTCGAGACGCAAAGCCTCGACGGCCCCCGCCTCCCCCTTCCCTTCGAAGAGGCCGAACTGCACCTCTTCTGGCATCGCGTCGCCCCCGGCCGCATCATGGCCCACGCCCTCTTGGCCGGCAGCGCCGACATCGTCCGCGCCGCCGCCTTCGTCCGCAGCTGGCGCAACGAGATCGAAAGGCAGGCGGCATGACGCTCACCACCGACAAGGCCGCGCTCGACCAGTGGTACGTCCTCGGCGCCCTGCGCGATTTCCCCAGCGGCACGCCGGTCGAAACCCGCCTGCTCGGCGCACCCCTCACCGTCACCCATCACAGCGACGGCACGCAGGTCCTCGCCGAGGGCCGCGCCCTCCCCGTCCGCACCGACTACAACCACCTCTGGACTACCCTCGGCACGCCCGAGCGCGGCATCTTCGCCCTGCCCGAAGCCGCCGAGCCCGACCGCCGCTGGATCTATTGCGGCGGCGTCCACGTCCGCGCCTCCGGCCTCCGGCTCATCGAGAACTTCCTCGATCTCGCGCACTTCCCCTACGTCCACACCGACATCCTCGGCTCCGAGGAAAAGCTGGAAGTGGCGAAGTACGAGGTCGAGCAGCACCGCGATGTCGACGAGCTCTGGGCCACCAAGTGCGAGTTCTTCCAGCCCAAGGCCGCGGCGGCCTCCGACGACGGCCAGATCAGCCAGTACATGTACCGCGTAGTCTCGCCCTTCAACGTCATGCTCTACAAGACGCCGCCCGCCGCCCCCAACCGCTGGGACGTGATCGCACTCTTCGTCCAGCCGCTCGATGAGATCGAGAGCGTCGCCCATCCCTTCATGCTGGTCATCGACGAAACCAGCACGGATGCCGAGATCATCCAGTTCCAGCAGATGATCTTCCTGCAGGACAAGATCGTGCTCGAGAACCAGCGCCCGCTGCTCCTGCCGCTGCAGCCCGGCCGCGAGACCCCGACCCGCGCCGACCTCTCGTCGGTCCTCTACCGCCGTTGGCTCAAGGAAAAGGCCCTGACCTTCGGCACCGAGCCCAGAACCGACATAGTGACCGACCTTGCCTAAGCTCTACGACTACGTGCTCTCCGACGCCTGCTACAAGGTCCGCCTGCTGCTGGGCCTGCTCGGCGTTCCATACACAACGCAGGCCGTCGACTTCTTCCCCGGCCGCGAACACGAAACCGCAGCCTTCCGCCGCCTCAGCCCGAGCGGCGAGCTGCCGGTGCTCGACGACGACGGCGAGCTCCTGAGCGGCGCCGATCCCATCCTTCTCCACATCGCCCGCAAGCATGATCCGGCCTGGCTCGCCCCATCCCCGCGCTGGCTCGATTTCGCCGCCACCGATCTCGCCCCCTTGAGCCAGGCCCGCCTCGCCTCGCTGCTCGGCCTCCCGGGCAACCTCCCGGCCCTTAGCCAGGCCGGCCGCCGCGCCCTCCGCGACCTCGAGGATCACCTGAGCGACCGCCAGCTCGCCGGCCATGACTGGGTCGAGGCCGACCGCGCCAGCATCGCCGACATCGCCCTCTTCCCCCACGTCGCGCTCAGCCACGACGCCGGCATCGGCCTCGAGGACTACCCCGCCCTCAACCTCTGGCAGCGCCGGGTCCGCCGACTCCCCGGCTTCATCGGCATGCCCGGCATCCCAGACTACTTCTGACGGATCGCGAAGCCTACAGGCAGTTCAGTCGGCTCGCCCGCCGGCCGCACCTCGTCGATCAGCGCATCGAGCGGCCCCAGCGTGCACGCCATTTCGAGCGCCCCCCACCAGCGCCTCGGGCCCCGCGACGGCAAGGCTCACGCTGGCATCGTCATTGGCCGCAACCCAGCCATCGAGCCCCAGCCAGTTGGCCCGCTCCACCACGAAGTCGAGATAGCGGCCGAGGTTCATGCGGCCGGTGATGGTCCAGGCCACCCGCACCGGCGCCCCGTCCTCCACGTCGCTCGAATACTCGCTCTTGCGCTGCATCACCGGCACTCCATCCGCCCTCGCTAGCACGCGCCATGTGAACCGGCGATGAGCACCACCGGAATCCCTCTTGCAAAGAGTCGTTATAACGTCATAACTAACTCGTCCGCTGGCAGGGGCCGGCCGGACGCGCAAGGGAGAATAATCAACATGCAGCTGTTCCGGGCTTTCGCACGCGCCTCGAGCGCCGTGGCGATCCTCATGAGCGGCACCGCCCTGGTTCAGGCCGCGGATGTGTCGTTCCTCACCCACTGGGCACCCGACACGGTCGCCAAGCTGGAAGCCGCCGCCGCCGCGTATTCGGCGAGCCATCCCGACACCAAGATCACCGTCCGCGCCGTGCCGTTCGGCGACCTGCTGACGACGCTGCGCACCTCCGGCGGCGGCGCCGATGGCGCGACGATCGCCGGCATCTACGATGCGTGGCTGCCCGACCTGGCCAAGGACCAGCTTGTCGCCGCGGCTCCCGAAGCCATTGCGGGCGACGTGACCGCCAACTGGCCGGCCGGCGTGGTCAGCGCCGCGAGCGCCAACGGCACGCTCTACGGCGTCCCGAACGAGATCGACGTCTATGCGCTCAACTATAACAAGAAGCTGTTCGAGGAAGCCGGCATCGCCGAGGCGCCCAAGACCTGGGACGAGTTCCTCGCCGCCGCCGAAAAGCTGACCGACAAGTCCAAGGGCCAGCAGGGCTTCGGCCTCATCAACTCGTGGGCCGCCGGCGTGCTGCACCCCTTCTCGTCGCTGCTCGTCTCCAACGGCGGCGATCTCGTCGTCGACGGCAAGCCGACGC
>JAEYTN010000400.1 GCA_023433985.1 Pseudomonadota bacterium
GATGGCCCTGATCCCGCAGCGAAGCATCGTCGGTCGAACGTACCGTCTTGTTCTGGAATGCATTTCTCAAGTCCGACATATCGTCCTCGCGTCGCCTTGGCCGATAGCTGCCCGATAGGCAACGAGAGGTCAATCCGCACAAAAAATAAGCAAACACCAAAAGTGCCTACGCATACCGCATAGGCCTGTTGACGAGCGAAAAATCAGGGTGTTAGCATCCGTATTGTCATACAATCTCGATCTCTGGAAGAGGCTTGGCGGCGGAAATCTTCCTCAAGCCGGCTCAGAGCCGGGAGCGGAGCAGACGTATTTCCAACAGGATGGCGGCCCGTCGGCGCCGGCATCGAACAGGGGTGTGGGGTTCGAATTGACGCTGCAAAAAGAACAAGCCTTTGACTTCCTTCGCAAATTCAATCAGGGCCGGATCAACCGCCGGCAGTTGCTGCACTCGCTCAGCCTGATCGGCGCATTCGGCGCCATCGGCAGCGTCGCTCCCGGCCTGCTGGTCGGGCCGGCCCGCGCGCAGGGAACGCCCAAGCGCGGCGGCACGCTGGTCGCCGCGACGATCGACAAGCCGGTGAACATGGATCCGGCATTCGCCGAGCTCTACTCGTCGATGCAGGTTTACCAGAACGTCTTCTCCAAGCTGGTGAACGCGCAGCGCGACGGCACGCTGTTGCCCGGCCTTGCCAAGAGCTGGAGCCAGGTCAGCGATACGGCCTGGGACTTCGTGCTGGTCGACAATGCCTGGTTCCATAACGACGAAAAGTTCACCGCGGCGGACGTCAAGTACACGTTCGACCGGCTGAAGGACCCCAATGTCGGTGCGGCCAATGCCGTGTTCGTGGAGGCCCTCGAGGGTGTCGAAGTCATCGACGACACCACCGCCCGCTTCCACACCAAGCCCAATTGGGGTGGCCTGCTGCTGGCGCTGGCGGGGATCGGCGACATCGTTAACCAGAAGGCCATCGAGGCCAACGATCCGCGTCAGGTGCCGATCGGCACGGGTCCCTACAAGTTCGTCGAGTGGGTCAAGGACGACCACATCACGCTCGAGCGCTGGGACAAGTACTTCAAGCCCGACCAGCCCTACCTCGACAGGATCATCTTCCGCGCCATCGCGGACGACACGCAGCGCCTCAACGGCCTGCAGACGGGCGAGTTCGACTGGATCGAGGCCGTGCCGCTGCACCGGGTCGAAGAGCTGAAGCAGAACCCCGAGCTGAAGGCCAACCTGTCCGGCCAGTTCTTCCCGGACATCATGCTGCTCAACACCACCAAGCCGCCCTTCGACAATCTCGCCGTGCGCCAGGCCCTGCAGTGGGCGATGCCGCGCGACACCATCGCGAAGGTCGTCTGGCACGGGCAGGCAGTGCCCTCGTCGGAGCCGGTCTCCCCGTCGAACGTCTGGTACTCGGGCGAGGACTTCTATCCCGCCGCCCCGGACCTGGGGAAGGCCCGCTCCCTGCTGCAATCGGCCGGGATCGAGAACCTCGACATCGCCTTCGCCGCCCAGCCCCAGGTTGCCACGCAGCCCCTGGTCGGCCAGCTGATGCAGCAGCAACTGCGCCAGATCGGCATCAACCTCGACGTGCAGTCGTTCGAGTCGGCCCGCTGGTTCGAAGAGCTGGCGACCAAGCGCTACGACATCACCTCGACCTACTGGAGCGTCAGCCTCGATCCGATCGGACACGCCCTGGCGCCGTTGACGCACTCGAAGTCCGCCTGGAACTTCACGGGCTTCGATGACTCGCCCGAGCTCGACGCGGCCATCGAGGCGGCCAACTTCACCGTGGACCCCGAGGCCCGCAAGCAGGCCTATGCCAAGCTGGTCCGCCTGCACCAGGAACTGTCGCCGATGATCTTCATGGTCAACATGGACCGCACCTACTGGACGCGGCCGAATGTCCACGGCGTCGAGACCCTGCCGTCCCTCGAGGTTCGCATGGAGAATGTCTGGATCGACGCCTGACGGCCTCGATCGGTCATTCTAGGGAGAAGCGGGTTGAACTCGGCCATCAAGAGACTGCTGCTGCTGGTGCCGACACTGTTCGGCGTCTCGGTGCTCGTCTTCCTCCTGCTTCGCCTCATCCCGGGCGATCCCGCCCAGGTCATCATGGGATTGCGCGCCACGCCCGAGGGGCTGGCCGCGATCACCCGTGACCTGGGTCTCGACCAGCCGATCTACGACCAGTATTTCCGCTGGGTCGGCGCCCTGCTGCAGGGCGATTTCGGCAGGGACTACCGCTCCAACGTCGCGGTTTCCACGCTGCTTGCGACGCGCCTGCCGGTCACGCTCGAGCTGACACTACTGTCTCTCCTCATCGCGCTCGTGGTCGCAGTGCCGCTCGGCGTCATTGCGGCCGTGCGACCGGGAAGCGTCTTCGATCATGCCGCGAGTGCTCTTGGCCTCGTCGGCATCTCCATTCCGGATTTCTGGCTCGGCATCATGCTGGTGCTCGTTTTCTCGCTGACCCTCGGCATGTTCCCTTCCTCCGGCTATGTCCCCCTTGCCGAGAATGTCTTCGGCAACCTGCGCTCGATGGGCCTGCCGGCGCTGACGCTCGCCACCGGCCTGGCGGCCGTGCTGGTGCGGATCACCCGTTCTGCGGTGACCGAGGTGCTGTCGCAGGACTTCGTCCGCTTCCTCCGCGCCAAGGGGCTGCGGCGCCACGTGATCATTGTCCGGCACGTTCTCCGCAATGCCGGCGTTCCCATCGTCACCGTCATCGGCATGCAGTTCGGCTACCTGCTTGGCGGCGCCGTCATCGTCGAGCAGGTGTTCGACCTTCCTGGGACCGGCAGCCTCATCGTCACGGCGACGATGGAGCGCAACTATCCCGTCGTGCAGGCCGGCATCCTCGTTGTCGCGCTGCTCTTCATCCTGGTGAACCTCGCGACCGACCTGCTCTACTCATGGCTCAATCCAAGACTGGCCGGAGAGCGCTCATGACGATCGCCGCCGCCGCTCCGCGCAGGGTGCGACTGCCCAGGATTACGCGCGCAAGCGCTGGAGCAGCCATAGTGGCAGTGCTTGCCATCCTCGCCGTGCTCGCACCGGTGATCAGCGCCTACAAGCCCGAGGACATGGATTTTGGCGCGGTGCTGGCCGGCTGGTCGCTCGCCCATCCGCTGGGCACGGACAATTTCGGCCGCGACGTGCTGACCCGCGTGCTTTTCGGCCTTCAGGTCTCGCTGATCGCAGCGGTGGGATCGGTGGCAGTGGCGCTGGCCGCCGGCGTGCCGCTCGGCCTGCTGGCGGGGTACAAGGGGCGTTGGGTCGATGCCCTGATCATGCGGCCGGTGGATGTGCTGATGGCGTTCCCCGCCATCGTTCTGGTGGTGGCGCTGGCCGGCCTGTTCCGGCAGAGCCTACCGCTGATGACGCTCGCCATCGGCTTGGTCTACGTCCCCATCATCGTGCGCGTGATGCGCAGCGCCGTGCTGGAGATACGCGGCGCCCTGTTCGTCGAAGGCGCGAAGGCCCGGGGGGCGTCGGATCTCAGGATCATGGCGCTGCACGTCCTCCCCAATGCCGTCGCGCCCGTTCTCGTACAGGCCTCTACCCTGATGGGGCTGGCCATCCTCATGGAGGCTGCGCTGAGCTTCATCGGACTTGGAGTGCAGCCGCCGACGCCCTCGCTCGGGCTGATGCTGGCCGATGGCCGTTCGTACATGAGCGGGGCGCCATGGCTGGTGATCGGACCCGGGCTCGGCATCCTGGTGGCGGTGCTCGGCTTCAACCTCGTCGGCGATGGCCTGCCCTCGCTGCTCAATCCCTCGGCGGGGAAGCGGTCATGAGCGCGCTCAAGGTTTCGGACCTCAGCATCGACTTCCAGGTCGGCGACGACTGGCAGCAGGCCGTCAGCAATGTCAGCTTCGAGCTTCGCCCTGGAGAAATCCTCGGGCTGGTGGGCGAGTCCGGTTGCGGCAAATCCACCGTCGCCTACAGCCTGCTGAAGCTGCTGCCCGGCAATGCCCGCATCAGCAGCGGCCAGGTACAGTTCGACGGGCGCAACCTGGCGGCGCTGGACGACGAGGAGCTGCGAGAGCTCCGCGGCGCCCGCCTCGGCATGATCTTCCAGAACCCCATGACGGCGCTCGACCCCGTCCAGCGGATCGGACGCCAGATCGAGGAAAGCCTCGAGGAGCATCTGGGGCTGAACCGGACCGATGCGCGGGCAATGGCCATCGACCTGCTTCGCAGCGTCGCTATCCCCGCTCCCGAGCAACGGTACCATGCCTATCCGCACGAATTGAGCGGCGGCATGCGCCAGCGCGTGGCGCTCGCCATCGCCATGGCCTGCCATCCGGAAATCCTCATCGCCGACGAGCCGACGACCGCGCTCGACGTGACCATCCAGGCGCAGATCCTGCAGCTCATCCGTACGCTTCTGGTCGAGCAGCGCCGGGCCGGCGTGTTGCTGATCACGCATGACCTCGGCGTCGTCGCCGAAGTCTGCGACCGCGTCGCGGTGATGTATGCCGGCGAGATCGTCGAAGCGGGAGACGTGCGCTCCATCTTTGCCGATCCGCGCCACCCCTATACGCGGGCCCTGCTCGCGGCGGCTCCCCGCGGGGACGTGCCGCGCGGCGAACTGGCAACGATCCCCGGTCGGGTGCCGGGGCTGGGTCAGCGTCCGCAGGGCTGCCGTTTCCGCGGGCGCTGTGCCTCCGAACTTCCGGCTTGCGCCGATCCATCCGGGCCGCCGCGCCTCCAGCTTACTCCGGACCGGGAGGTGGCCTGTGTCCTCTACGCCGGGCAGTGACATCATTCTTCAGGCCCAGCGCCTGAGCCGCCATTTCCGTTCCGGTGGCGGGCTCGGAGCCAAGCGGGTCAAGGCCGTCAACGATATCGACCTCGAGGTCCGCAGCGGCCAGATCCTGTCGATCGTCGGCGAGTCCGGCTCGGGCAAGAGTACGCTCGGGCGGATGCTGGCAGGCCTGCTCGATCCCACCAGCGGAAGTGTCTTCTACAAGGGCCGGGACATCGCCGGTTTAGGCGGCAGCGAGCGGATGGCCTTCCGCCGCCGCGCCCAGATCGTCTTCCAGGACCCCTACTCCGCGCTCAATCCCCGCATGCGCATCGGGGCGCAGATCCGCGAGCCCCTCGACATCCACCGGGTGGGCACGGGAGCCGAGCGCAACCGGCGGGTGGACGAACTGCTCGAGCGCGTGGGCCTCAGTTCGTCCTACGCAAGGTACTACCCTTCGGAGCTGAGCGGTGGCCAGCGCCAGCGCATCGGCATCGCCATGGCCCTCGCCTGCTCGCCCGAAATCATCGTGGCGGACGAGCCGACTTCGGCGCTCGACGTCTCGGTACAGGCACAGGTGCTGAACCTGCTCGCCGAACTGCAGCGCGACGAAAAGCTCACCATGGTGTTCATCACCCACGACCTTGGGGTGGTGCGGCACTTCTCGGACCGCGTGGCGGTGATGTACCTGGGCCGCATCGTCGAAGAGGCGGATACCGCCGCGCTCTTCGCCGGCCCACGCCATCCCTATACCCGGGCGCTGTTCTCGGCCATTCCCGAGCGCGACCCCACGCAGCGCCGACAGCGGCAGGCCTTGAGCGGCGAGCCGCCTTCGCCGCTCAACCCGCCGCCCGGATGCACCTTCCATCCGCGCTGTCTCAGGGCGTCGACCATCTGCACCGCCGAGGTGCCGGTGCTTGCCGGTTCCGGAGACCGCCACCTCTCCGCCTGTCACTGGGTCAATGACGGCATGCCGTCGGCCAATTTTTCGCAATCACCCGCTGGAGTATCGCCATGAGAACCATCACGCTGCGCAGCGACGGGAACCACTGGATCGCGGCCTGCCGTGCTGCCAACCTGCTCGCCCGGCAGGGAATGGCCCCCCTGTGGGCGACAGCGCCCTTCACCGGCGTGACCGCAGGTGGGCATCGCAGCACCTTCCGGGCCGGAACCATCGTCGTGACCGCCGAGGCGCACAACCGCCGCGTCGATGCGCTGATTGCCGGGGCTGGCGCCGAAGTCATCGCCATCACCGACGCGGACGAGATCGTCGGCCGCCCCCTGCGCCCGCTGCGCATTGCGGTGTATGGGGGCGGGGGCGCCCCCTATAACCACGCCGCAGCCTATGGCGAGCTCGGCTTCCATGTCGATTTCGTGTTCCCGGTGGACGTGCGCGCAGGCGTGCTGTCCGGCTACGACATGTTCGTCGTGCCGGGCGGCGGCAACCGCGCCATGATGGGGCAGATCGATCCGCTGGGCGAGGAGGGCTGCAAGGCCATCGCCAGCTTCGTGAACGTCGGCGGCATGTACCTGGGCTGCTGTGCGGGCGCCTATGACGTGTCGCTGGTCGCGCCCGAATTCCTGCAGATCTGCCCGACCCAGGAGCACCTGCAGATGGTCAACGCGGCCGTGTGGAACTCGGGCACCGAATGGCTGGGCATCCAGTCGCCGGGCGTGGGCGTGCTCCGCTCCCGCCTCGCCGTCGAGCATCCCGTCACCTATGGCATGCCCGACGAGTTCCCGATCACCCACTACAATGGTCCGTTCTATCGGCTCCAGCCGGGCACGATCGGCCTCGCCTCCGACGCGGTGGGCCTGCTCACGGTCGCCGGCTACGATCCGGGCTTCACGCCTTCCGAGCGCTTCCTCGACGGCGTCACGGCCGACAGCGAACTGCTCGTCAGCCGCGCGGTTGATTTCGGCGCCTACAACGCCGTCGCGGGCGGTTACGGCAAGGGCCGCGTGGTGATCTTCGGGTCGCATCCGGAGATGGGTCTGAGCCTCGATCTCGAACGCTGGGACGCGCCCGTCCGCATGCTGGCCAATGCCGCTCTCTGGCAGGCGATCGAAGGCAGCGGTACGCGCACCGAGGGTGCGGCCAGCGATGCCCCGAGGTCCGGGGCGTCTGCGCTTGCCGGGCTGGTCAGCGCGCGGCCGAAGATCGCCCGGCTCGTTGAACTTGCCGAAGACCTGCTGGCGCGCGACACCAGCACTGCCGGCTGGCTCGATGACAGCCTGGCGATGTCGACATTCGGACTATCCGGCGCCGAGATATGGAGGCGCAACCTTGCTGGCTTCCGCACCGGCGCCGACGCGATGCTTGTAAGCATCGCCGCGCTGGAAGCGAAGGTGGCGACGGCGAGCCGCTACGTGGGCGACCGGCACGGCGCGGCGGCCGTTGCAGTGGCCGAACTCGACAAGGCGATCAACCATGTGACGCCCATCGAGTGGGATATCGACGTCGGCTACGAAGGGCTGCTGCAGCAGCTCGACCGCGCCACGGACATGCTGGAAAAGGCCGTAGCCAACTTCGACCGGGACTTCGCTCCGGACTCAAACCCCTACGCTTACCTGGGTGAAAGCCCATTCCAACTGACCGTCGGCTCGTACCTGTCGGCTGCCGGTGTGTTCGCCAATTGCGCGTTGCTGCTGCGACTGCAGGAAAAGAGGCTCGAGAACAGCCTGATGCTCGCCGCGACAGAGCCTGAACTGATGGACTGAGGAGC
>JAEYTN010000480.1 GCA_023433985.1 Pseudomonadota bacterium
GGCAAAGGGATGCTCACCGCCGCCGTTTGCGGTGATGTATTCGCCTCGCCAAGCGTGGATGCGGTGCTGAACGCGATTGTGGCAGTTACTGGCGATCGCGGCTGTCTGCTGATCGTCAAGAACTACACCGGCGACCGGCTGAACTTCGGCCTTGCCGCCGAGTTGGCCCGGCGTGAGGGCATACCTGTCGAAGTGGCCGTGGTCGCCGACGACGTCGCGCTCTCGGGTACCGTGCCGCGTGAGCGCCGCCGCGGCATCGCCGGCACGGTGCTGGTGCACAAGGCGGCCGGGGCCGCGGCCGCCGCCGGCCGGTCGCTGGCCGAAGTCGCCGCCGTCGCGCGCGCCACCGCCGATGCCGTCGCCACCATGGGCGTCGGCCTCGGCTCGTGCATTGTCCCCGCTGCGGGCAGGCCCGGCTTCGAGCTCGGCCCCGACGAAATCGAATACGGCCTCGGCATCCACGGTGAAAAGGGTGTGCGCCGCGGCGCCATGGCCAGTGCCGACGAGATCGTCGGCACCGTGCTCGATACGGTCCTCGCCGAACTTTCGCCGGCGCGAGGCAGCGAGCTGGCGGTGCTGATCAACGGGCTGGGCGGCACACCGCCGATGGAGCTGGCAATCGTCGCCCGTCGCACCCTGCAATCACTGCGCGACCGCGGCTTCCGGCCGGTGCGCGCCTATACAGGCAACTACATGACGGCGCTCGAGATGCCCGGCATCTCGCTCTCGCTCCTGCCGGTCGATGCCGGCCGCCTCTCCCTGCTCGACGCTCCTACCGGCGCGTCCGCATGGACTAGTGCCGGCCGCATCCCCGAGACGGTGCTGGTCAAGTCGTCTCCCAAGAGCCCGGTCGAAATCGCGCCGGTCGCGTCCGACGGACCGCTGTCCGCCAGGCTGAGAGACGCTCTCTACGCCGTTGCGGACGCGCTCGAAGCCGCCGAGGCCGAGCTCACCGACCTTGACTCGAAGACGGGCGACGGCGACCTCGGCGCCAGCATGGCCCGCGCGGCCGGAGCCGCCAAGGCGTTGCCCTCGCACAGCTTTTCTTCTCCCTCGCGGCTCCTCGCCGATCTCGGCGACGCCTTGCGCCGCGCTATCGGCGGCAGCTCCGGCCCGTTCTACGCTACCGCCCTGCTCCGGGCCGCCGCTGAACTCGATGGCATTGCCCAGCCGACGGAGGCTCAATGGCGCGACGCGTTCGCCGCCGGCGTTGCCTCGATTGCCGAACTCGGCGGCGCCAAGCCCGGCGACCGCACTATGCTGGACGCCCTCGATCCATCCTTAAGTATTTGGAATAACACTGATTTCTTCGCGGCGGTCGCCGCCGCCGAACAGGGTGCCGCGGCCACTGCGCGGATGCATCCCCGCCTGGGCCGCGCCAGCTATCTGGGCGAACGCGCCCTCGGCACTCCCGATGGCGGAGCCGTTGCGGTCAGCATCTGGCTCAAGGCTCTGGCGGCGCAACTTGTCTAGCGTCATATACATGTCACAGCCGCCTGCAATGTAGCCGCCGGCGCCGCAGCAACTCGAGTCCCGAACATGAAGACCAATCTCAGCAACGCGCAGCTGGTGCTGCCGCATGGCGTCGAAACCGGCGCCCTCTCGATCGCCGAAGGCTGCTTCGTAGCTCTCGACCGCGACACCGGCGCCAACGCCGAGATCGACTGCGAGGGCGATTACCTGCTCCCCGGCCTTGTCGACATCCACACTGACAATCTCGAGCACCATTTCAGCCCGCGCCCGGCGGTCCGCTGGCCATCGACACTGATGGCGGTGCTGGCACATGACTGGCAAATGCTCGGCGCCGGCGTCACCACCGTGCTCGATGCCCTGTCCCTCGGAGACTACGATTCGGGCGGCGCTCGCACCGCCATGCTCAACGACGCCATCGACGGTGTCACCGCGGCGCGGGCTCAGGGCCTCACCCGCGCCGACCACTATTTCCACTTCCGCTGCGAGCTATCCGATCCCGGCCTGTTGCCCATCGTCGATCGCCACCGCAGCAACCCGGCGCTGCGCCTGATGAGCGTGATGGACCACACGCCGGGCCAGCGGCAGTGGAAAAACACCCAGCTTTACCGGGACTTCCGGCGCAAGAAGAACGCCCAGGTGTGGACCGACGACGAGTTCGAAGCCTACCTTGAGGAACGCCGCGCCAACCAGCGCGAGCACGTCGTTCCCGGCCGCGCCCGCATCGGCCGCGCCGGCAAGGACTTTCAGGTCCGCATCGCCAGCCATGACGACACGACCGTCTCCGATGTCGACGAGTCGCATGCCGACGGCATCACCATCGCCGAGTTCCCCACGACGATGGAGGCCGCTTCCCGGGCCCGCGAACTGGGCATGAGAATCGTCATGGGCGCGCCCAATGTCGTGCTCGGCCGCTCCCACTCGGGCAATGTCAGCGCCCTCGAGCTCAATGCGGCTGGTCTGCTCGACGTCCTGACCTCCGACTACGTCCCGGCAAGCCTGCTGCACGCCGTCTTCATCCTCGCGGAAAAGGGCGTCCCCCTGCACGAGGCAATCGCCAAGGTAACCAGCACGCCGGCCGATATGCTGGGGTTCGCCGACCGCGGCCGCATCGCCCCCGGTTTCCGCGCCGACCTGCTCCGCGTACGGCTGGTCGATGGCCAGCCCGTCATCCGTGGCATCTGGGTCAACGGCGACCGCGTGGTCTAGACGCCGCCATCAGGCCAACCCGCGGAATTTCATCCAGTTCTGCAGCAGCGATGGCCACGGATCCGAGAGGAAACCGGTCTCCCTCAGCATGCCCCAGCCGTGCCCGCCATTGCCGAACACGTGCAACTCCGCGGCGCCACCGGCTCGGTTCCACATGTCATAGAGCCTGATCGCCGACAGTGCGGGCACCGACCTGTCATCGTCCGAAATGATCAGGAACAGCGGCGGCACGTCGGCGGGAACCGTGAGTTCGGGCCGCCAGGCCGGATAAACCCCGACCACGTAGTCGGGCCGGCTCCCCGCGTCATGTTGCAGTCCCGTGCCGATCGACACGCCGCCACCTGCCGAGAAGCCGGCAATGCCGATGCGCGCGGGGTCGAGGTTCCAGCGCGCCGCATTCTCGCGCACCCAGCGGACGGCCTGCCGGCCATCCTCTTCGCTCCATTGCCGCGCCTCCTCAACGACGGGCAGCCGCTGGCCGGTGGCTCCCGCCTGCGCCAGCCGCGCCTGCAGGTCGTTGCGGAACGTCAGCAGGTCCTCGTCACGATCCGGCGTTCTCGCCACCCTGTACTTCAGGACGAAGGCCGTGATGCCGAGGCTCGTGAGCCAGCGGGCCATGTCGTAGCCCTCGTGGTCGACCATCAGGAAATGGAAGGCCCCACCCGGCGCTACCACCATCGAGGTGCCGTTCGCCTTGCCCGGCGCCGGCTCGAATACTGTGACCGTCGGGACCACCACATTGCGACTGAGCCGCATGCCGCTCGAGCTCCACGGCGCCGCCATGGTGCTTTCGGTCCAGTTCCATGCCTCCGTTCCGCGCGGCCGGCCGTCGCCCGGCCAGATGCGGAACACGCCGGCAGCATCGAGTGCCTCCGTCGAAGGGCCAGGCTCATTGATAGTGGTGTTCATATGTTTCCTCAGCCCTTGGGCAGGGCACGCTGTGGTCCACCGACCGGGTACTTGCGCATGTCATCGAGCGCATCGAGGCTGTACTGCGCATTGGCATAGCCATGCGCCAGCGCGCGCCGATACCATTTCTCCGCCGCGCCGGGGTCGGCCGGGACGCCGTATCCGAACTGATAGCTGACACCCAGACCAAGCTCGGCCGGGGCGAAACGGCGAGCCGCCGCCTCGGCGTATAGGCCGAAGGCGCGCGCCGGATCCGCCGGTGCGCCGACGCCATAGAGCAGCACGTCGGCCAGCTCTACGAGCGCCGGATCCCATCTGCCGGCTATCCCGGCCTCGAGCAGCGGCACCGCCTCGCTGCCCCGGCCGGCGGCGAGATAGGCGCGAGCCAGCCACGTCTTGTCCTCGAGCGACGCCGGGTCGAGTCTCGCCGCCTCCTCGCAGGCGGGCACAGCGACGACGGCGTCGATGCTCGTCACCGCCCTTCCCGTGGTTTCGAACCCGGCTTCGAAGAACGCCGCCGCGGCGAGACCGCAATCCCGCTCCGCCTTGCTCTCGGCGGCGCGTTCGGCGCCATACTGGTCGCCTAGCGCCGCCGCCTTGTCGAACAGCTCGATCGCCCGATCGAAATCGCGCGGTACGCCCTGGCCCTCGGCATAGATGTAGCCGAGCGTGCCCATGCCGTAGACCGAGCCCTTGTCGACCGCCTCCTGCGCATAGGCTCGCGCTTGCTCGTAGTCGCGCTCGACGCCCTCGCCATAGAGATAAGCCTGCGCCAGGCCCACCGTGCCCGATACCTCGCCCTGATCGTGCGCCTTGCTGTAGAGCTCGAAGGCCTTGCCATAGTCCTGCGGCACGCCGCGCCCGGCGGTATAGAGCTGCGCGAGATTGGCC
>JAEYTN010000490.1 GCA_023433985.1 Pseudomonadota bacterium
GTGCTCGAGGAGATCGGCGCACTGATGACGCCGGTGACTTTCCCCGACCAGGCCAACCTGCTGAAGATGAACATGGCCACCACCATGGCCGAGACGGCGGCGCACCACGACAAGACCTACCCGAGCCAGGCCGACAAGTACGGCCCGTCGGTGAAGGCTATGATCGAGCAGGGGCGGCAGGTGAACCCGGTGGATATCGGCCACGCCATCATCGAGCGGCGCAAGTTCCGCGGCGCGGTGATCCGCATGTTCGACGATGTCGACGTGTTCGTGATGCCGGTGTTCAAGCACGGCACGCCGACCTGGAGCGACATGCGCGCGCACGTCGCGGAGAGCTTCGACAAGATCGGCAAGTTCACCTCGCCCTTCAACGCCACCGGCACGCCGACCGTGACGCTGCCCGTGGGCTATACCGACGACGGCCGTCCGGTGGCGATGCAGCTTGCCGGTGCGCCCGGCTCCGAGGCACTGCTGCTCAAGGTGGCACACGCCTACCAGATGGCGACCGACTGGCACACGCGCCGGCCGCCCGGTTTCTGAGCGCGCGGCACCAGCGCTCAGTGAAGGAGGCGGGTGGTGCGCTCCCGACAGGCTCGCCGCCCGCTTCGCCCTTTCCCTGCCGCGTGGTCTCAGCGGCGACACTGCACCCGGCGCGAGCCGGGTGTTTCTTTCCGTGGTGCTGGCTCGGGGAGGCGCGGCCCGCCTACTGCATCAGTTCCTTGAGCAGGCTGCGCAGGGCGGCGGCCTTGTCGGATTCGAGGCGATCGACGATGCGCTGTTCCTGCGCGGTGGAAACGCCGCGAAGGCGCTTGAACAGCGCCTTGCCGCCCGGAGCCATGAGGATCAGGACGCGACGGCGGTCGTTGGGATCGGGCGCGCGGTAGACGAGGCCTTCGGCGACCATCTTGTCGATGATCTTGGTGAGGGTAGGCGCCTCGATGAGCGACTGCTGGGCGATCTCGCCCATGGCGGCCGGCTCGCTGGCATCGAGCACTTCCAGGATGCGGTACTGCTCGATCGGCACGCCGCCCGGCCGCAGACGATCCTCGAGCTCGGCTTCGAGCTGGCGGTTGAGGCTGGCGATCATGTAGGCCAGCTGGTCCTTCATGCGCGGTTGCGCCACGTACCCCTCCTCCAAGTCTTTTCAATAGTCTTCATTTCAAGCAACGTCAGAAATCGCACCTGCGTTCCCGCCGCTTTCGGCGGTGAAGCGCGATGAGCCGACTCGGCCGAAGCGCATGCGCCCGGCCGTCACTGGCGCGGTGCATAGCACTACGACTTCAGTCTGACAATATTGCGAAGTGAACTAATTTTCGGTGAGCGCGCCGGGAAGCCTAGTGCGCGAGTTCGCCCACGACCTTCAGGGTGACGCCGTCGGCTTCGCCCAGATAGATGGTCGGCTTCATGCCGGTGGGTTGGTCGGCGAGCATGTGGCGGGCGAAGTGGCGGGGCTTGGGACGATTGAGTTCGCGCGCCAGCGCGCGGCTGTCGAAGGTGCCGAGGTCGCGCACGAGGCCCGCGAGGACGCGCAGCCCCTCGTAGGCGCCGATGCTGCCGGCCGAGACCGGCGGGGCGTAGACGCCGAAGGCATCGTGGTAGCGCTCGAGGAACGAGTCGTTGCGGTGCGAGTGCTGGCCGGCGAAATAGCTCGAAGCGGTGAAGAGGTTGGCGGTGGCGTCGGGGCCGATGCCGCAGATCACCGTCTCGTCGACGATGAGGCCGAAGCGCAGCATTTTCTGGTCGAGCCCGGCCGCGGCGAAGGCCCGGTTGAACTCGACCGAGCTCTGGCCGACTAGGGCGAGCACGACCACCTGCGCATTGGAGCGGGCGATGGCGCGGATGAGCGCCGAGAAGTCGAGCGTGCGGGTGGAGATCAGAGCGTCGCCGACGAGCTCGGAGCCCTGGTTGCGCAGGGCCTGGCGGGCGGTGCCCAGCGTGATCCGCGGCCAGATGTAGTCGTTGCCGACGAAGAAATAGCGGTCGGCGTGCTTGGTGGTCTTGAGCCAGTGGAGCGCCGGGCCGAGCAGTTCGACGTCGGTGGTGCCGATGGCGGCGGTGGAGGGGCCGACGGCGATGCCTTCGTACTGCGAGGTGTAGATGTAGGGTAGGCGGCCCTTCACCTGCCGGGTAATGGGATCGCGCAGATCCGAGGTGTGGCTGCCGATGATGGCGCCGACATTGTCGACCTCGATGAGCTGGTCGACCGCCGTTGCGGCCTCGCCGGCGGAGAAACCGCAATCGCCGAACACGATCTCCAGTTCCTCGCCCAGGACACCGCCCTGTTCGTTGATTTCGGCGACGCCCAGCAGCGCGGCGGCATCGAGTGCCGGAGCCCACATGCCCGCGACACCGCTCCTTGCATGCAGCATGCCGACTTTCATGCGCCACTCCCGTTTTGGCTGTGCGTAGGCCATGAACTTCTGCCAGCGCGACCGGTCCGCAAGGACCGCCGCAAAAGCTTGCCGAGTGAACGATCTCGCAAGCCCGGACAATGGCAGAGTGGCTGCTCTATTTCGCAATGTCAAACAAATGATGAGACTTTGACCAAATGGACAAATTGCCTAGATATTAGGCACTCGCCCATGGCGAAGACTCCGCTTGCGTTTTCGATATTTTCGTATTTGACTATCAGCACAGACACCAATCCGGAACCCTGCCGATGGATGCCAAGGCGCCGAATGGCCTCGCTGCGACCGAGGAACTGCACTACCTGAGCCTGACTGCCATATCCGAGCTGATCCGCACTGGCATCGTCAGTCCGGTCGAGGTGACTATGTATTCGCCACCGCCGAGCCAGAAGTGGCCGCGATGATGCGCGAGGCGATCGCGGTGTTCGAAGGCCTCGGCGCCCGCATCGTGCCGGTGCAGTTCCCCTCGGTGAGCGAGGTTGGCGCGCACTGGACCACCATCTGCGCCTCCGAATGCGCCGCGGCGCACGGCGCGACCTATCCCGCGCGCCAGGACGAATACGGCCCGGTGCTGGCGGCGCTGATCGAGCTGGGGCTCGGTGCCACGGGCAAGGACCTCGCCGAGGCGATGCAGTACCGCCTGAAGCTCAACGGCGCGGTGGCCAAGACCATGCTCGACTGCGACCTGCTGCTGGTGCCGGCGATCCCGAGCCCGGCGCCGATGGCCGACATGTTCAGCCGCTCGATGACCTCCGACGAGTTCGACGGGCTCACCCGCTTCACCGCCGTGTTCGACATGACCGGACAGCCGACGCTGTCGTTGGCGGGCGGGGTCGACCGGCGCGGCGTGCCGATGGGCTTCCAGCTGGCGGGCAAGGCGCTCGACGAGCCGCTGCTGCTCGCCGCCGGCCATGCCTTCCAGGGCGCCACCAGCTGGCATGCCCGCCACCCCCGGCTTTCCTGAGCAACAAGAGAGAGGACCAACCCGATGCACAACGTCACCATCCCCGCCCACATCGTCGACCGTGTGCGCAAGGTGCGCGGCAGCGACCACATCTATGCCGCGCTCGACATGAGCAAGGTGGCGCATGTGTGCGTCGACATGCAGGTGGGCTTCGTCGAGGTGGGGGCGCCGATCGAGGTGCCTATGACCCGCGAGATCACGGGCACGATCAACGCCATCTCGCAGGCGGTGCGCGAGGCGGGCGGGGTGAACGTCTTCACCCGCTACACCTACGATCCCGGCGAAAAGCACAGCTGGGACCACTGGTTCAAGACGCTGGGCGCCACGCAGCTCGAGGGGCAGGCGAAGATGGCGGCCGGCAAGCCGGACTGGGAGATCGACCCGCGCATGGAGGTGAAGGCCGGCGACATCATCGTCGACAAGACCCGCTTCTCGGCGCTGATCCCCGAGACCTGCGACATGGACATGATGTTGAAGGCCAGAGGCGTCGACACCCTGATCATCACCGGCACGCTCACCAATTGCTGCTGCGAGAGCACGGCGCGGGACGCGCTGCAGATGGGCTATAAGGTGATCTTCATGTCCGACGCCAACGCCACGCTCTCGGACGAGGAGCACCTGGGCACGCTGCTCTCGATGTACACGATCTTCGCCGACGTGATGGACACGCCCTACCTGCTCGATCTGATCGCGAAGTCGAGCGCCGTCAAAGCCGCAGCCTGACGCCCCCGACGAGACCACCTGTGGTCGCGTTTTCGAACCGGAAGAGCCTGCAACTTTTCCCGAGAACGCTCTTGCCGCGGCCTGTAGGGCCGGCCTCACCCCCGCGAGGCCGGCCACCCCCATCCCCACCTACTGGAGCAATCCCATGAACGCCCTCGCGCAGCCGGCCGTCGCCGGCGATATCGACGTCACCGAACTGACCATTGCCGACGTGCAGGCGGGTTTCGCGGCGGGAAAGTTCACCTCCGAGCAACTGACGGCGGCGCACCTGCAGCGTATCGAGAAGTACGAGCCCTACTACAACGCCTTCACCTTCATGAACCCGGACGCCCTTGCAGATGCGAAGGCCATCGATGCGCGGCGGGTGGCGGGCGAGAAGCTCGGGCCGCTGGCCGGCGTGCCGGTGGTGATCAAGGAGGCGATGGACTTCGTCGGGCTGCCGTCGACCGGCGGGTGGGCGCCGCTTTCCAGCCTTGCCGGCGGTTTCGACCTGCTGCCGGCAGTGGATGCGCCGGTGGTGGCGCGGCTGAAGGCGGCCGGCGCGGTGATCCTGGGCAAGACCAAC
>JAEYTN010000513.1 GCA_023433985.1 Pseudomonadota bacterium
TTCTGGAGGGGATGGTGCGGCTTGCCGAACGATACCGGCGGCCGGTGCTGTTCGAGCTGTTCGGCAACATCGACCGCCCGCTCGACTCGCCCCACTTCTGCAACAACGGCCCCTACAAGCCGGCGCAACTCCCCCGTCTGCTGGCCGAGCGCGGCTGCCACGCGGTCTTCCTGCCGTCGATTTGGCCGGAGACCTACTGCTACATCCTGGACGAGGTGGTCGGGCTAGGGCTGCCGGTCGGCGTCTTCGACATCGGCGCGCCGGCGGAGCGGCTGCGCCATTGGCCGAACGGCTTCATCGTCGCCCCAATCACGCCAGAGGCGGCGCTGTCGGCCCTGCTGCGCGTGCTCGGCGCGCCCGCGTCAGCTGGCGCGATTATCACCTGATTGGCGGGCCAGCCGACTAAGCAGAACCTCGATCCGCTGCTTGTAGCGCAGCCCCACCGCGCACGGATTGTGACGCGTGGCGACCAACCGCTGGCCGGCGTGCGCGATCAACTCCCGATGGGCGTGGTCGGACACTAGGCGCCGCATTGCCAGGGCGGCTTGGCCGACGTCTGGCTCGGCCCACATCATGCCCTCGCCCCAGGGATACTCGCCGGGCTGGACGGGGACGAGGCGCGCCGGCACCAGCGCGCAGGTCTCCGGCGTGCAGAAGTCGGTGTTGCCCGAATGAGCTGTGCCGATGGTCGGCTTGCCGAGCAGCATCGCCTCGGCTAGCGTGCGCCCGAAGCCTTCCGACCGGTGCAGAGAGATGACTGCGTCGCACAGCGTCGCCAATCCAAGCACCGCGTCGCGGTCGAGCGTGCCGTGCAGGACAAGGATACGCGGATCCGCCGCGACCCGCGCTAGCAGGGCGCGCCAGCGAGGATCGTCGTCGCGCCCGCCCATGACCTTCAGCACGAGCCCGACGCCGGCCGCCCCGCCGGGCGGGAAGGCCGCCTGGAAGGCATCCACGCAGGCCCCGGGATTCTTACGCGCGACGTAGGAATTCCAGTCGAAGGTGAACAGGAACAGGAAGCGCCCTTCGGGCAACCCGAAATCGGCGCGCCGGTAGGCCCGCACCGGCGTTCCGGTCACCGCCATCGGCATCAGAAGGACCGGCACCGGGGCGGTAAGGGCGAAAGCTTCCTGGGTGTAACGGGTGGACACCCAAATCTCGTCGACGATGTCGTAGGCGCTCGCCCAGGAGGCCGGCCAGTCGGGCAACTCCCACGGCCAATAGCCGATGTTGTAGCGGCTCTCGAACAGGTTGGGATGTTCGACGTAGGTGCGCGCGGTGTCGAAGCCGGTCAGGCAGAAGACGTTGACGGCGTGTGGCGCCTCGGTGGTGATGTACGCGTCTAACCGCCGGTCGGCCTGCCGGTGGGTCGGGCCGGGCGGGGTGTCGTAGACGGTGAAGGGAATGCCAGCCGCCGCGCAGGCCTCGGCGGCCATGCGGACGTCTTCGCCAATGCCCAGTTCGCCGCGGGCGAAGCCGATCAGGTTGACACCCGGCGTCAACGCCCGCCGCGGTGCAGGTGCTATGCGTGCCTGCTGGGGGGATGTTTGCGGTGGCTCGAACAGCACGTCCTGTCCATAGGCCCGCCGGCCCTCGTTCTGATGCCAGGCCACATAAGCGCGGCGGCCGTCCAGGCTATCCAGGGGGAAATTGCGCTGCAGTTCTTCGCGCGCACACCAGAGCGCCGCAGACAGGCTATCGAGCGGTTCCAGCCCGCGGGCGAAGCCGGCGCCCGGCGCCATCAGTGCCCGCTTTAGCGCCTCGTCGCAGTAGAGCGCCAGCATTGGGCACTCTTTTAAGCCGTAGACAAGCACCCAGGACAAGAAGGCGCGCAGCCCTTCGGAATGGCTCGGATCGAAGGCGTCGCGGACGTCCTGTCGGAAGCGCCAGAGGGACAGCATGGCGCGGGTGATCGGCAGGCCCGTGTTGCCGGCCAGGGCCACTGGTTCCGCCAGATAGCGCCGCTGGTCCGCCGAAAGATAACGGTCCAGCCTCAGTTCCGAGACCGCCGTCAGGCAGTACCAGTCGAACAGCCCCGTCCGCCCCTCCGGGCTGTTTAGGTCAAAGCGGTCCCGGACGTAATCCAGTAATTCCCACAGACCGACCATCATCCGGGTCAGCGGCGGGGTTTCGCCGGACCACTCCTCCGTTCCAAGGATGGGGGCGGTGAAATATGCGGCCTGGACGTCCGTCAGACCCGCGGCCCTCGGGTATTCGCGGGGCTGGTTCAGCGCCCACCAAACAAGGAAGCGGCGGAGCGCCGTAGGGGTCTCTACCGCCGATTCGCCCCGGATGTCTTTCCGCAACAGCCAGATGAAATTTTGCTCTGCCGTCAGTGCTGGAACTAGCAATTCATCAGGAAAGCTGGTTCTAAACAAGCCAAGTTTATTCGCTATCATTTACTTAAACCATCAACGCGGCACGCGGCAGCCATTTTAAGAGCCTCTTGCGCTAATGCAACCAGCAAACGGCGGCGCCGACAAGCTTTGGACTGAGAGTTTGTGAATTTATGGGCTGCTGCGCCTTGCGAGCACGCGCTTTGCTCGCATGAGCGGAGTAAAAGTCGGAGTTTGCGAAGGGCTGTGCATCACCGTGGAACAGTAAGCCAATTTCGGGGCTCTTGGAAGTTTTCTATGACCAAACCTGAGTTGAAACTGCCATGAGGATGCAACCGGTGACTGGTACGGCCGATTTGAACTGCGAGACGGCCATATAGGAGGAAGTCTTCTCCCATATGGTCATGTCGTTGAGCATCTCTCTGCACCCTCTCGTGTTCCTGTCCAACCTCCAGCTTCTTGAACAGATTTATCATGACTGTCACCGGATCACGCTGTGCACGCAGATGACTGCCACGGCGGTCCCCTGCACCGCCTACGGTACCTCGTCCCGGCGGGTCCACGGCTCCCATTGGCGCTGCCTCGGTGACGTTGCCTGTTTTGGTCACCCGAGAACCTCGGCCAAAGCGTACCCGAGATTGCGGAGAAAATGCCAGCGATCGGAGACCTGGACG
>JAEYTN010000538.1 GCA_023433985.1 Pseudomonadota bacterium
GATGGAGGGATTCTCGGTGCTGTTCCACCAGTATTCGGCGGGGACGGTGGGGACGTCGAGCCTGCAGTCGCGCGCCACGGCCGGGTTGATCGGAGAGACGTTCGTGTTCGTGCTGCCCGGGTCGCGCGGGGCCTGCCGCGATGCGTGGGAGGGTATCCTCCGCTCGCAGCTCGACAACCGGCACATGCCCTGCAACTTCGTCGAGTTGATGCCGCGGCTGGCCGAGCGGTAGGAACGGCGCCGGACGGGGTGGCGTTTCTTTCGCGGAAGGAGACGTCCCATGATCCGCAAGCTCAAGTCGGGCGAGTACCGGCTCTACTCGAGGAAGACCGACCCCAAGACCGGCAAGCGGCGTAACCTCGGGACGTTCGATACGCGCGAGGCGGCGGAGAAGCACGAGCGCGAAGTGCAGTATTTCAAGCGGCATTGAGGTGCGGCGATGAAGGAAAAACTGGTCAGCGTGAAGCTCGGGCGCAAGGCGACGGCGCCGCGAAACCTTGCGGCGAAGGCCTTGGGCGAGGGTCAGTTCAAGCCGAAGATGGAGGCGGACCCGAAGGCATATCGGCGCAAGCAGAAGCACAAGGTCGATCCGGTGATGAATGCCGAGGTGGAGCAGGACGAGGCGTAGGGGCTGGGCGCCCCCTCCACCGCCCTTCGGGTGGTCCCCCTCCCCCGCTTTGCGGTGGAGGATCACCGGCGGCCTTGGTGCTTGATCTCTAGAACAGGCTCATCTGGCCGTCGTCGACCGTGGGGTGCTGGAAGAGGTCGGTGCGGAGGGGTGGGGTGGGCTTGTTGAGGCCGTAGCGTTCGCGCGCCATCTCGAGGCGCTGGCGCAGGAGTACGGCATAGGGGCCTTCGCCCACGAAGCGGGTGCCGAAGTTGGGGTCGTTGTCCTTGCCGCCGCGCGCATCGCGGACGAGGCTCATGACGTGGCTGACCCGGTCGGGGAAGTGCCGCAGCAGCCATTCGCGGAAGATGTCTCGCACTTCGCCCGGAAGGCGCAGCAGCACGACATTGGCGTCGCGCGCGCCCTGGGCGGCGGCGGCATCGAGGATGCGCTCGAGCTCCATGTCGTTGACGGCCGGGATCATCGGGGCGGCCATGACGCTGACCGGAATGCCGGCCTCGGAGAGCAGGCGGACCGCTTCGAGGCGCTTCTCGGGCGTGGAAGCGCGCGGCTCCATCTTGCGGGACAGGATGTGGTCCATGCTGGTGATGGAGAGAGCCACCTTGACCAGGCCCTGCTCGGCCAGCGGCTTCAGCAGGTCGAGGTCGCGCACTACCAGAGCCGACTTGGTGGTGATGGTCACCGGGTGGCGGGTTTCCAGCATGACTTCGAGGATGCCGCGGGTCAGCCGGTGCTTGCGCTCGGCGGGCTGGTAGGGATCGGTGTTGGTGCCCATGGCGATGGGCTTGGGGCGGTAGCGCTTGTCGGCCAGCTCCTTGCGCAGCGTCTCGACGGCGTTGGCCTTGACGTAGATGTCGCGCTCGAACTCGAGCCCGGCCGAATGGCCGAGATAGGCGTGGGTGGGCCGCGCGAAGCAGTAGGAGCAGCCGTGCTCGCAGCCGCGATAGGCGTTGATGGAGCGGTCGAAGCCTATATCCGGACTCTCGTTACGGGTGATGATCGAACGGGCACGCTCGACGTGCTCGATGGTTTCAAACGGCTTCAAGTCCTCGACATTGCCCCAGCCGTCATCGAACGCCTCCCGGCTCTGCGTGTTGAAGCGGCTGCCCTTGTTGGTCTGCGCGCCGCGGCCGCGATTGGTGGCGGGATCGACCAAGCGCCGTGCGATCAGGTCGGCATCGCGGGTGCCGCTGAGCTTTTCGAGCTGTTCGAACGAGGGGGCAACGCGCATGGCCATCGCAGGTCTCCAGCGGCTCCGATGCAGACTCGGCACCGGATCAACGTGATACCAGAGATAGCAGTTGCGTGAGAACGAAACAAGAACATTACCGCGGGGATAAGTTTTCGAGCTTTTTCCCGCTTGGCCGTTCCGGCAAGGTACATCCGGCAAAGGAGGCCGCCGATGCAGCCCTATATATCCGTGATCACCCTCGGCGCCGCCGACCTCCAGCGCTCGAAGCGGTTCTACGTCGACGGCTTCGGCTGGACACCCGCCTTCGAGAACGAGGAGATCGTGTTCTACCAGCTCAACGGGCTGATACTTGGCACCTTCCTCATCGGCTCGCTTGAAGTGGACATGAACCGGACGGGCTTCGTGGGGCCCGGCGCCTACGCTCTGGCGCACAACGTGCGGACCGAGGCCGAGGTGGCGCCGCTGATCGAGCGGCTGGCGGCGGCCGGCGGAACGATCGTGCGATCGGCGGACGCGCCGCCGCATGGGGGGCTTCGTGGCTATGTGGACGATCCGGACGGACATGCCTGGGAGATCGCGTGGAATCCCGGGTTCAAGATGGATGAGGCCGGCAACGCGACGTTCGGGGTCTAGGCGAGCGAACACCCCCGCCAGCCTTCCGGCCTCGGGTTTCAAAGAACGC
>JAEYTN010000336.1 GCA_023433985.1 Pseudomonadota bacterium
CATGGCCGCCTCGCTCGACCGGTCGCGCGGCGTCCAGACCCGTGCCCTGACACACTGAGCCACACCAGCGCGCCAGAAGGCGGGAGCCAGGAATATGGTCGAGATTTTCACGGTCGGCGGCGGGGACTATCTCGTCAACGTCTTCCAGGCCGTCGCCGCCTGGACCGGCAACGGCGGCTACAAGAGCCTGATCCAGGTCGTGCTGGTGATGGGGCTCGGCCTTTCCGCGCTGACGCTGGCGTTCAACCAGGACTGGCGCGCGTGGATCAACTGGTTCCTTGGCGCCACGCTGATCTATTCGTGCCTGATGGTGCCGCGGCTCGACGTCCATGTGACCGATCGCCTCAACCCCTCGCTCGCGCCGGCGACCGTCGGCAACGTGCCGCTCGGCCTCGCGCTGATGGCGAGCTTTACCAGCCAGGTCGGGGACTATCTGACCGGCTCGGCCGAGGTGGTGTTCGGACTGCCCGGCGACCTCAACTATTCGAAGAACGGGATGATCTACGGCGCGCGGCTCTACGACGCGACGCGGTCCTTGCGCATCTCGGATCCCGAGTTCGCCGCCAATCTCGACGAGCACTTCCGCCAGTGCGTGTTCTACGACGTGCTGCTCGGCCGCTATTCGATGAAGCAGCTCGCCGAGAGCAACGACGTCTGGGCCACCATCGCGCCGGGGAGCCAGGCCCGCGCGCAGCGCTTCCTCACGCGCGACCCCTCGTCCGGGCAGGTCAGCTCGAGCATCGTCACCTGCCGCGAAGCCTACACGGCGCTGAACGCCCAGTGGGCCGGGCTGATCGACGGCATGGGAACGGTGTTCGGGCGGCAACTCTACCCGAACCAGACCGCCGCGCTCGCCAAAGCCAAGCTGTTTGCCGACCTGCCGGTCGCCTACCAGTACCTCGCCGGCGTCTCGGCCAACGCGACAGACATCTTCAAGCAGACGCTGACCATCAACGCGATGAGCCAGGCGATGCACTCGATGTCCGGCAGCAGCGGGGCCGGCAATGTCGACGTCTATGCGCAGACCCGCGCCGACATCCAGACCGAGCGGACCTACGGCTCGATCGCCAGCAACGCGATGAAGTGGGTGCCTCTGCTCAACGTCGTGCTGACCGTGCTGTTCTACGCGCTGTTCCCGGTCCTCTTCCCGCTGTTCCTGATGCCCAAGACAGGCCCGCTCGCGCTGAAGGGCTACGTCACCGGCTTCTTCTATCTCGCTGCCTGGGGTCCGCTGTTCGTAATCCTGCACATGATGCTGATGGCGAAGGGCGCGGCCGACATGACCGCGGTCGCGGGCACCAGCGGCCTCAGCCTCGCCAGCTTCACCGGCATGGCCGACGTCAACAGCGACATTGGCACGCTCGCGGGCTACCTCATCGCCTCCGTCCCGTTCCTCGCCGGGGGCGTCGCCAAGGGGGCGATGGCGATCTCACACCACGCGACGAGCTACCTCAACCCGAGCCAGAACGCGGCCGAGGAAGCCGCACGCGAGGCGAGCACCGGCAACGTCGCGCTCGGCAACACCAGCTTCGAGAACTCGACGGTGCTCACCCGCCAGTTCGCGCAGGGGACGGTTGCGCCGAGCTTCACCTATGGGGCCGGGCAGACCCGCACCTTCAGCGACACCGGGTCGATGACCACGAGCTTCGCCGAGGCCAGCTACGACCAGCTTCCGAACTCGAGCTACCCGTTCACGCCCACGCTCGGGCAGGAATTTACGTCGCGGCTATCGACGATGGCGTCGCAGGCCCGCTCCAACAGCGAAACCTATGCCAACATCGCCACTGAATCGACGACCAGCGCCGTGACCAGGTTCCGCGAGCTCCGCGACCAGTTCAGCCGCGGCACCAGCTTCGAGACCGCCACCGGCCAGTCCACCTCGGACAGCATCCAGACGGCCTTCAGCGAAGTCGACCAGGCCTCCACGAACCTGCAGCGCCAGTTTGGCCTGTCCCGGCGCGCGGCCGACGACATTACAACCGCATGGTTCCTGAACGGGGAGGCATCTGCGGGGATGGAGGTGGGCGGCAAGACTAGCGTGTTCAGCGCAGGGGCCGGACTTAAGGGCGGTCGAAATCAGGCGTGGACAGATAGCGACATCGGCATCGCGTCCGAAGACCGCTCGCGGATCATGGGCAGTCTCCAGCAGATGTCTCACAGCCGGAACTGGTCGAGCACTCGAGACGAATTCGTCCGCTCGGTGAGCACTTCGTCGAGCTCGTCGATCTCGAGCACAGCGACCGGCATGAATGCCTCTCTCACCGAGGCACAAAGCTACAGCCGTGAGGCCCGGCGTGCCGAGGAACTGGCGAACCGGTTGGAGACCCAGGCGTCGTTCTTTGAAGGGAACAGCGCGGCCGGGAGCCTGAATCTATCGCAGGCATATCGTGAGTGGGGTCTGGTCGAGATCGAGCGCAATCGGGATTTCTATGGAAGCGTTCGCTTCGACGACGTGGCGTTCCAACTGGGCCCGGAAGGCCAGGCGCTGCAAGCCAAGTTCATCGAGAGCTACGCTGAACAGCTTCGGGACGGGATTGAGGATCGGCTGGTGCTTCAGCCCGGACAGGCTGTCTCCCGACCGAACGTGGATGATGCCGACGCCGTTCGAGGCCGAGCGTCGGTCGCAGGGAGCGTGCCATCAGCCAGGCCGCAAACTCATCCCGGCGGCATTCGAAATGAGGTCGAACGAGTTCAGGCGGCTGGGCGTCAGCGGGTCGGCGGAGCGCGAGAGCGTCTCGATAACGTCACTAGAGATGCCCGCGGAGCGAGTGCCGAGGCAGCCGACGATGTGAAGGAGTGGTAACGTCAGCCGGGCAGGACGTCCCAGTAGATCACGAACCCAGCAAAGATGGCAAAGAGGGTGAGCACGAAGATTCCCAGCCGTCTCGCCCAAGGGTCAGCCCAAGTCTTTTTCCACCTGTATTCGGTAAGGCGGTTTTCACGGATTGCCTGATCGATTTCCGAGAAGCCCTCCCATTGGCGGGAGTCATGATCGTCCGCAAAGTCGGGGTGGATTTTCGACATGATGGCGTTCATCTCACTTCTCCTCGGAATATAGCGGATCGCGCGCTCAAGTGCAGTGAAATTCGACAAGGTGACGCGCCAAGCGCCAAGGCAGTGCAGCCTCTCCTCTAGATGATTTCGGGTGAATCGATCGGTACTGGCGGCCATTCCGGTCGACGGCAGCCCGTCTAGCTTTGTGGCACGGGCCGCGATCCCACTGAGAGCATGTCGTCGCTTGTAGATAGATGGGTGTGGCAACAACCAGAACGAAAGGGGAACTTTTCGCTTGAACTAGCTACGGCGAGGCCGTAGGCGTGCGCGCGGCACCATCG
>JAEYTN010000544.1 GCA_023433985.1 Pseudomonadota bacterium
CTCGCACAGGGCGTGCAACAGTGCTCGGTCCCGGCTCGTGCCGGCAGCAAGCCCGTTGGTCGATTGCGAAATTCCTGCAAGATCGGCAGGCGCCACGCCGAGGGCCACCGCGTCGTAGGGCACCAGCACCTGTACCCCCGTCGAAAGCTCCTCGCCTTCCACCCATCGCACCGGCTGGTGTGGATCGGGGGTGGGGCCACGCGGCAGCAGTCCCGACACGTCGAGCACTTCCCGCCCGGCCGTGCGCGCGTCTGCGAGGCTGAGCACCCTTCCGGGCGTTTCGGGCGCCTCGGCGACGGCGTACTCGGCCGCTTCCATGATGGCGGAAATCTTGGCCCTGGTTTCATCGACGCCCTTGCCCTGATGGCTGGCAATGGTCAGCGAGTTGGGGCGGATGGCGGCGTAGCAGGGGACCCCGGTACGATCGAGCCCGGTCTGGCTGGCAAGCCGCGTGATCCCGAGTTCGGGAAACCTGGAAGTCAGGTCCCGCAGCAGTGCCGCGGGACTTTGGAACTCGGTGCGCGACGCGTCCGCCGCGGGCCGAATGGCCAGACTTCTGTCAGTGGCGCCGTGGAGCACCTGTCGCTGCTCCAGCGTGGGTCGAATTACTTGGTCTGGTAGTGCCAGACGGCGCTGGCGTCGTCGCGCTGTCCGGCGGCCACGGCAATGTCGATGCCCTGGAACAGGGTGCCGCCTTCGGCGAGCTGGCTCTGCAGGTCCGGGGTCAGCACCGAGCCCTGGTCGAGAGCCGTAACAGTCATCAGCTGGGTGTCGACCACGAGCAGCTGGGCGTCGTCCTTCTTACCAATGATAACATAGCGCATTTGACGTCTCCTGGGTTTTGAGTGGCTACTTGAAACCGGCCTGTCGCAGGGCCTCGACGTAGAAATCGACATCCGCCGGGTCTCGCTGCGGCATGCGCGAGGCCCATCGGGCGACACTGAAGTCCGGCTGCAGCTCGAGAGCTCGCTGCCGGTATCTGCGCGCCAGGTCCATGCGGCCGCCCATGGCAGCGGCTGCCGCCATCAGGCGGAGTGCAGGGTCCTGGTTACGCATCTGGGTGAGGGCGTTGAGGGCTTCCTCGAAACGCCCGCGGAAGAAGTGGATGCCGCCGAGCGTCCGCAGGTACTCGTCGGGCGGCACGGGGTTTAGCCGGATCGCCTCGTCGATCTTCTCTTCGGCGGCGGCGAAATTGCTGTCATGCACCAGAGTGTCGGCATAGTCGGCCAGCAGGTCGGCATGGTGCGGGGCAAGCTCGGCGGCGACCTTCATGTGCTTGAGGCTCAGGTCGATGTCGCGGTCGAACAGTGCGACGCGGCCGAGTTCGCGATAGGCCGTGCCGTCCGAAGGGTCGATCGCCACGGCTCGTTCCGCATGCAGCTTGGCGCGGTCGAGCAGCGACTTGTCCGAACCCGAACGCAGCACCCACTCGATCACGTAGGTGCGGGCGAGGGCGCTCTCGATCGTTGCCTGCTCGGGCTCGATCTCTCGAGCGCGCCGCAGCGAGTTGCGGCCGCGGCGCACCTTGGGCAGGTCGAAGGTGCGGAGGTTGTAGCGGCCGTTGAGGTAATGGCCATAGGCGTCCGGATCGCGCTCGGTGCGCTCGCGGGCGAGTTCGGCGGTCTCGATCGAGTCGGCCAGCGCGCGTGCGATGCCGCCGGTGAAATCCCAGTAGCGGGCCGGCGCCGCAGTGGGCGAGAAGGCGTACTTGTCGGCCCAGACGATCTCACGGTTGGAGCTGCGCACCAGCCGGATGGCGAGGGACAGCCCGCCGGAGAAATCCTGCGCCACACGGCTTTCCACCGCATAGTCGATCTGGTGCGAGCGCACCTCATCGAGGGCGCTGAACGGATCGAGCTGCCACGCGGTGTGCGGCGCGATCACGGACACCGAGCGCAGGCGGCTGAGCCCGATGGTCACATCCTCCACCAGGGCCGGGGCGAGATGGCGGGGCAGGCCGTTCTTGTTGTCCTGCAGCGGCGGTAGCAACACCACGCGGGGCACGAAGCCGGGCTTCTCCCCGGCCGGGGCGTCGGTTCGGCGGGTCGGCTTGGCCTTGGCTTCGGCCGGCCGGCCCCGATCGAGCATTTCGGTTATCTCGGCGGCTGGCTCGAGGCCGAGGCCGCGCATCAGCCGGCTGCGGAACACCGTCAGCGCGTTGCGCGCACCAGCCTCGTCGCCTTCGGACAGATGCAACTGGATCGTGGCGCGGCACACGGCGTCCGAGAACGGCAGGCGCTCGGCGAGGCGCAGCAGCGCCGCATGGCCGCCGCGACCGCCGATGCGCAGCGCCGCCTCGGTCGCCTGCGCAACGAACTGGTCCTCGATCCGGGTGCGCTCCATGGTGAGCCACTGGTCGAAACCCTCGCCGATCTCGTCGAGGCCGGCGAGCAGCTCGCCCTTATAGAGACCGATCAGCCGCTCCAACTCCTGCGCGTCGGCGACCGCGCGGATGCGGCCAATCTCGCGAAGATCAAGCGTAACGGTGCGACTCAGTTCGATTTCGGTAGCGTCGGCATCGAAAAGTTCGAAGCCGTGCTTGGCCTCGAGGTCGCGCGTGTGGAGAAGTGTCTGGCGAAGGTTCGTCAGCGCCTGTTCAGGGCTGCTCTGTTCCCACACCCGGTCGGCAAGCGTTGCGCGCCGAGTGCGATCTCTGAACTCCAAGTAAAGCACTGCCGCGAGCGCATAGGCTTTTTGTCTGAGCTTGACGGCGCTGCCGTCGGGCAGGCGGAGAACGGGCGTCCCCAATAGCTGCAATGTGGTCGTTTCACGCATGATGTGATTCCGCGCCCAATTGCTTCCCGGCACAGTGGGCGTAAGTTTACTTGACGAAGTAAAGCCGGAAGCGTAGCAACATAACGGTGAGATAACGCAGGCAAGTAAGAAGCCGCAAAAAGCTGTCTGCGCTAACTATACGCCCTGAAGTGAGGGAGGTTCGGTGAATTGTCCTGCACTGAAGCGCGTGTTTATCCCATAACGGTCAACGTAACGGCTAATCGAGGCAAAAATGGAAGCAAGTGCACCGGGTTCGGCAGGTTCCGCATCCAGTTTCAATGGAGGGGCAGCCGAAAAGCTCGTTGAACTCAGCGCGTCGGTGGTAGGGGCGTATGTCAGCCACAATGCGCTAAGCGCTAGCGACTTGCCCAAGCTCATCGCGCAGGTGCACCAGGCGCTGACGTCGCTTGGCGGGTCGGCGCCGGTAGAAGCGGCGCCCGAACTGAAGCCGGCCGTCCCCGTCAAGAAGTCGATCACGCCCGACTACCTGATCTGCCTGGAGGACGGGAAGAAGTTCAAGTCGCTGAAGCGGCACCTGCGCACCGAATACGATATGTCCCCCGACGAATACCGGGCGCGCTGGGGCCTGCCGCCCGACTACCCGATGGTCGCTCCGAACTATTCGGAAGCCCGTTCGCAGCTCGCCAAGAGCATCGGGCTGGGCCGCAAGCCCGAAGCCGCGCCGGCACGCAGCCGCGGTCGCAAGTCGGCTGCCTGACAAGCCTGAAGCGGCATCGGTGAGAGATCTGAGCGTCGGCCTCTGCGTCGGCGCTTTCTTTTGGGCAAATCACTTCGGCCCGGCCGCAGCCGGGCTGGTGACGGTCCGGGGACTGCCCCCCTTGCCAGGCAAGGAGAGCAGTCGACACAGGACCCGAATTTCCCATGCCTGATGAACGTAGCGCAGGGGCCGTGACGCTTCCGTTATGTACTGTGTAGGTCGCGCTTCGCTCACAAATCGGAGAGCCGCTTCCGGCGGGGCTTGGCGGTCCGGGCCGAGACGCCTAGCCTGATCGCTGCCGTAAGGCTTGAGGGGAGGGGAGCCGATCAACCAGGCGCGGGGAGCGTTTGAACGTGGCTAGGCGTCCGCTCTACAGCAAGTCCCAGCGCGCACGCGCAGCCGGCTCCAGTCCGCTCGCGACAGGTTCCCGCGAAGCCCCCGTGCTCAACGGCACCTATCAGGCCGGTCCGACCCTCCGGCAGCGCCTCGCCGCCTGGTGGCACCCGATTTATGCCTGGCATCAGCCGCGCATTCTCGCCGCGGCGAGCGTGCTCGCCACCCTGGCACTGGTCGGGACGTACGAACTGCTCCGCCCGCCCGGCCAGAACCTGACGCAGACCGACCTCAACGCGGCGGTGAACTACGCACTGGAACAGCGCCCGCGACCGCCTTCCGTCTCCGCCATCGCCTATGCGACGATCATTCCTTCGGTGGTGCAGGTGAGCGGCTACGATCCGGACGACGCCGAGCAAGAGCCGGAACCAGAGGTACCCAAACCCGAAGGCAACAAGGAAGCCGAGGCGCCGACCTCTCCCGAGGGCCTCGCCGAGGATTTCCACGAGCAGTTCTCGGCCGTGGGCACCGGCGTCGTCATCGAC